>JBIKIA010000143.1:0-9856 GCA_044361885.1 Prosthecobacter sp.
CTGAACTCGGCCTCACATCGCCGCGTGTTCCCAGGCGCGCTGATCCGCGTCGGCGCAGGCTTCGGTTGTGTGCATCCCTGGCCGGAGTTTGGAGACGTGACCGTGGAGGAGCAGCTTCGTCTTTTAAGCGAAGGAATCACCACACCTGTGACTGAGATGGCCCTGCGCTGTGCCGAGATCGATGGAGCTGCGCGTGAGGCTGGTGTGAGTTTGTTTGAGGGACTGGAGATACCGCGAAGCCACTATTCGTGGAGCTTTGCACAGGCCACAGAACCACAGATCCAGCGCGTGGTGAATGAAGGCTGGCACGCCATCAAAGCGAAAGGTTATGCGAACTACGGCGAGACGCGCCGCTTCCTGGAACAGTGCGCACGCGTGGGGGAAAAGAGCGGGCTGAAGCTGCGAGTGGATTTTAATGGCTGTCTCGATGCGTATGGCTTCAGCCAGTTCATCGAGTTCATGCCGCTGCGGACATATCAGCAGCTTGATTTGATCGAGGACCCCTTCCCTTACGATGCCGCCGCTTGGCAACAGGTACAGCAGCGCTGGGGCGTGAAGCTGGCTCTCGACAAAGGCTGGCGCGATGGCAGTACCGGCTTCTCCGCCGTGGTCGTGAAACCCGCACGACGTGACTGGCGTGTCGTGGCGGAGAGACATCCGCAGCATCCGCTGATGCTCACCTCGGCGATGGATCACGCGCTCGGGCAAATGTTCGCGGCATACGAAGCGGCACTCGCACTCGAGCGGATCGGAGATCGCATCGGGCTGTGTGGACTCTGCACGCAGCATTTGTTCGAGGAGGATGGCTTCTTTGAGCGAGTGAGCTCTCCGGGAGGGCTTTTAAAGCCTGATCTCAGCGGAGGCGGACTCGGTTTCGGCGATGTGCTGGAGCGGCTGCCCTGGCGTCGGCTCGTGTGATCACGCCACTGCGCGTCGCCCGCGATAGGCGAGGACAAAGAACACACACACCACCGCCGTGAGGGCTGTTTCACCCCACCAGAAGCGGGACCAATCCGTCCTGCCATCCACCTGACAGGCGTGATGCCACCAGCCCCCGCCGAGGTAACCTGCGAGATTCCCGACACCACTCATCAGCAGCGCCAGCAATGCCTGCGCACGCACGCGCCACTTGGGGTCGATGCGCTCCTCCAGATAGATCTGCGTAGTGATGAAGTAGAGCGTAAAAGCCAGCCCATGCAGTGTGGTGCCGAGCATGATCCAGCCTTCCGTGTTCATGGCATTCATGCCGTAGCGGATCACGCAGATGAAGATGCCGGAGAAGAAGATCCACTTTAGTCGGAAGCGTGTCATCACGCCCGAAAGCACGAGCATGACGAGGATCTCCGTCGTCTGCGCGAGCGACATCACTGCGGAGATATTTTTCACTTCCAGCTCCTTTAATTGCAGCGCCGTGTAGGGGTAAAACGCGGCCAATGGAATGCAGTAAAGCGCCGCCGTGATGAAGACGATGCGGTGATCCCGATGCTTCAGCAGGTCCAGTGCATCCAGCCCGAGTATTTGCCGCCAGCTTCGATGCTCCTGCGCATCCACAGGCGCGACAGCAGGCAGCATGAAAGTCATCCCAACAACCACGAACCAGAGGCAGGCCGCCGTAAACCCAGCCAAGATCGAAGCATCCGAACGCAGCACGAAACTGATGAGCCAGCAGCCCACCATCCAGCCAAACGTGGCGCAGGCACGCAGCGGTCCGAACTGACGCTTCGCATCCTGAAGCTGGGAAAAGACGAAGCTGCTCGCGATGCTCCACACCGGCATGGACACCAGTGCCTGAACCTGCGCGCACATGAGCACGACAGGATCACTCAGTCGCCAGTGCAGAGACAGGCAGGTCATCGTCAGCGTGAATCCAGTAAGCCCCGCAAGCCAGCGCAGCAGCCGGATTGGTGCCATTCGCTGGTCTGCCAGGGCTCCGACAAAGAGCGGCGAGATAAACGCAGCCACCGCCGTCGTCGCCAGCACCCAGGGCACGAGGTGCCCTTTTCCATACGCGGCGAAGACATTCGCCAGCGGCACATTCCAGATGCCCATGGGCATCGCGGTGAAGAAGAATAGGAGAGCGAGTCTGGCGCGGTTGGGAGGCAAGGTCACAGATGTTCGATGCGCCGAACCGGGATTCAAGTTTCAGGTTCCATGTTTCCGCACGGAACCATCAGTCGAGCTTCAATCCCAAAAGGCGCCGACGCAGCATGTCGAGTGCCGCCTGACTGGAGAGCAGCTTGAAGCGATCTCGTGTGCCGGGGTAGAAAAACTTCTTCACCACGGTCCCGCCGTCTTTCGAAGCCAGACCGACAAAGACGGTGCCGACAGGTTTGTCCTCCGAGCCGCCAGTCGGACCGGCGATGCCCGTAAGTGCGAGTGCATGACTGGCACCCGAAGTCGCCAGCGCACCCTCAGCCATCGCACGAGCCACAGGTTCACTCACCGCGCCGTGCTGCTCCAGCAGATCAGCAGACACGCCCAGATGCTTTTGCTTCGCCTCATTCGCATAGGTGATGAAGCCATGCCCGAAGACTCGCGAAGCTCCGCTGACATCGGTGATGCGATTGGAAAGGAAGCCTCCCGTGCAGGACTCCGCCGTGGAGAGCCATTGCCCACGCTCGGCGAGCGTCTGCACGATGACCTCTTCGATGAGCCGTCGATCCGTGGACACTATGTATTCGCCGAGATGCTCGCGCACAATGGCTTCGCCAATGGCCACGGGCTCGGGCTGGCCGGAGAGACGCACATCCACATCTCCCTGACGGATGCAGTAACCGAGGATGAGATTGGGGATGGCTTCGAGCTTCTTCTCCACACGCTCCACGATGTCTGACTCGCCGAGGCCGGTGACTTTGAAATAGCGGATGCTGCGGCTGGCACCGTCTGGTAAAAGCGTGCGGAGGCGTGGCTCGACGAGTGTCTCCATCATCGGCTTCAGCTCTCGCGGAGGTCCGGGCATGAGAAAGAAATGCGTGTTCCATCCACGCGAGTGACTCAGTTCAGCCGGAAAATAGAGCCCCGGCGCTGTGCCGAAGGGATTGTCCAAAACGATGGCTCCACGCGGCACCATGGCCTGCTTGAGATTCGAGGCGGACATGACGCGATTCCGCTTCGCAAAGAAGGCTTCGAGATGAGCTTTGATGCCTTCATTCAGTTCCATCGGCAGTCCGAGCAGCTCCGCCACTGACTCGCGTGTGAGATCATCATTCGTCGGCCCCAGCCCACCGGAGACCAGCACCACATCCGAGCGCGAGGCGGCCTCGGCCATGGCTTCTTTGATCACCGCGCCATCCGACACCACGAGATGCCGCGAGACCATGAGCCCAAGCGCAGCGATCTGCTGGCCGAGCCAGGCGGCGTTGGTATTGATGGTATCGCCGAGGAGGAGTTCGTCGCCGGTGTTAACGAGTTCGATGCGCATGGATCTAAAGGCAGAGAGAGTAGAGAGCTGTTTTCGAGCTACTCCATACGTCTGGAATGTCCAGACGGGACTCTTTCCTATCCATCCGTTACGCCGCCCACGGCCCGTGCCTGAGCACTATCTCAGGCACATAGGATTTCCAGTCGGGATTCCCATCCCTCAGCATCTGGCGGACATTCGCACTGGACACAAAGACGCAGTCATCCAGGCACTCATCAATGATTCGCACACTGCCAGTATCCAACAGGTAACGCAGCAGATGCATCTGATGTGGGGATACCTTTGCCTGCGCTCCGGTGCGCAGCTTCCCGGTGATGGGATCACCGACAGGATAGACGTAGAGACGGACCTGATTTTTGAAGAGACGCCCGAAGGCTTCCAGCAAACCGCCGCCCAGATCCGCATACCAGCGCTCATTGAAAAGCTCCTCAAACAAAGGCAGTCCGAGCACGATGCCGACGGGTCGCTGCGTGTATCGCGCGAGATGCGAACTCAGGCGATGGAACTCGGCATACTTCGACACGAGCACGTTCTTCCCCAGCGCCTGGAGGATGTCGGCGCGAGCTAGGAAGTTTTGATACTCCACCTCGCAGTCATCCATGCAGAGCAGGTTGTGCATGGTGATCTCGCAGATTTCCAGGTGCCCATCAGCGTCAGCACCGAAGTCTGCCTTGAAGGAGGAGATGCCTTTCTCCAGCATGTCCAGATTCACCCGTGTGATCGGATCAAAGGTGCCGCGACTGATGAACACGGGTTTTTTATAAAGCACATCCGCCACCTGCAAAATTTCGCCATCAGGCCCGAACAGCGCAGCATCGGACAAACCACTGCGCACGAGCTGAAGAGCCACGATGCGGTCCTCAAAGCTAGCCGACGGGAAGGCAGGACCACTGAAGTCGATCATGTCGATCTCCACGCGCCAGCGGTTGAGGTCATCCATCAAACTCTCCAAAAATATGGGCAGGCTGGAGCGCAGGTGGAAGGCCGCGAAGAGCAGGTTCACCCCGAGAATACCGAGAGCCTCAGCTTGAAGCGGATTCGTGGCATCGAGCAGACGCACGTGCAGTTGGATGTCGCTGCTTGGTCCCTTGGGATCAGTTTGAAAACGCAGCCCCATCCAGCCATGGCATTCTTCCTTGGTATCGCGGAAGCCTTTCGCACGAACCGTGTTCGCCAAGGCAAAGAAGGTCGTCGTCTCGCCGCGCTGTGCCGCCAGTCGCTCGTGCACGATTTGGTATTCATGATCCAGCATGGCCACCATGCGCTGCCGTGAGACATAGCGCTGCGCCTTCCCGTAGATTTCATCGCTGAAGGTCATGTCGTAGGCCGACATGGTCTTTGCCACGGTGCCGGAGGCGCCTCCGGCGCGGAAGAACCAATTCGCGATCTCCTGCCCTGCCCCGATTTCTGCAAAGGTGCCATAGACACGCTGCGCCAGATTGGTGCGCAGGGCTTTCTCCAGGGTTCCAGGACGTTGGTGCGGATTGGCGATACTCATGGCGGCAGTAGGTGCCAGCCGTTCGCTCGTGGGAATAGCTTTCGCAAGGCTGCGTTGTGCAGGAAGGGGTGGGAAAAGTGACTCTACAGGCATGTCCCTCCATGCAGCCACAACTCGTGCCAAGTTTGCCGCTATTTCTCAGGCAATAATGTCACGCAGCACATTCCCATGCACATCGGTGAGTCGCAGGTCGCGGCCGCTGAAGCGGTAGGTGAGTTGTTCGTGGTCGATGCCCATGAGGTGAAGCACGGTGGCCCACATGTCATAGACGGTGCAGGCGTTTTCGATGGCGTGGTAGCCGAAGTCGTCGGTGGCCCCGTAGATGTGGCCGGGCTTGATGCCGCCGCCCGCCATCCAGATTGTGAAGCCGTAGGGGTTGTGGTCGCGACCATCACTGCCTTGGGCAAAAGGCGTACGGCCGAACTCGCCTGCCCAGACGACGAGCGTGCTGTCGAGAAGGCCGCGTGATTTGAGGTCTTTGACGAGCGCGGCGATGGGCTGATCGACCTGACGGGCCATGTTGCCGTGGCCTTTTTTGATCTCGCCGTGCTGATCCCACGGGTTGGGGCCTTGTCCGGCTCCGATCTTCTGCGGCAGGCAGCTCAACTCGATGAAACGCACGCCTCGCTCGACCAATCGACGCGCAAGCAAGCACTGCTGACCGTAAGCGGCGGTGGTGGTGCCGGTTTGGTCGATGCCGTAGAGCTTTTGAGTCGCGGCGGATTCGCCGGAGAGGTCGCAGAGTTCGGGGACGGCGGATTGCATGCGCCAGGCGAGTTCGTAGTTCGCGATGGCGGCCTCCACATGCGTGTCGTGCTGCGTGGTGGCGGCAAAGCGACGGTCCATCGCGTTGATGTAGTCGAGCCGCTTGCGCTGCGTGGCGAAAGGCTCCTGCGGGCGGATGTTTTTCACGGCTTCAGCTTCATCGACCTTGATGATGGAGGCCTGATGCTGGGCGGGAAGGTATCCATTGCTGAACAAGCCGACACCGCCATGCGGCACGCTGGCACCGCCGCTTTGCAGTACGATGTAGCCCGGAAGATCACGCGACTCGGTGCCGAGACCGTAGCTGGCCCACGCTCCGGCGCTGGGGTAGCCGACGAAGGGAAAGCCGCTATGCATGAAGAAATTGCCCTGCGCATGCTCGCTGAATTTCGCCGTCATGCTGCGGATCACGCACAGCTCGTCCGCCACCGTGGCCATGTGCGGAAAGAGGTCGCTCACCGGCATGCCGGACTGGCCGTGGCGCTTGTAGGCCCAGTGCGCAGGCTGGACGGTGCCGTTGTTGTTGAACTGCGTCTTTTTCACTTCGCCGGGCATCGGCTTGCCCGCGTATTTTTCGAGCAGCGGCTTCGGATCAAACGAGTCGATGTGCGACACGCCGCCGCTCATGTAGCAAAAGATGACGCTGCGTGCCTTCGGCGCAAAACGCTTCGCCCGATGAATCATCGGCGTCTCCGCCTGCATCAATCCCGCCAACGCCGCCATCCCAAAGCCCGTGGAGGCGCTGGAGAGCATCTGGCGGCGTGAGAGCGAGGCATTCATCACGCGATGATGTCCCGCAGCACATTCCCATGCACGTCGGTGAGCCGTAGATCGCGGCCGCTGAAGCGGTAGGTGAGTTGTTCGTGGTCGATGCCCATTTGATGGAGCACCGTGGCCCACATGTCATAGACGGTGCAGACGTTCTCGGTGGCGTTGTAGCCGAATTCATCGGTGGAGCCGTAAACGTGGCCGCCTTTGACGCCGCCACCAGCCATCCACACGGTGAAGCCATAGGGATTGTGGTCGCGGCCGTTGTTGCCTTGAGCGAAGGGCGTGCGACCGAATTCGCCAGCCCAGACGAGCAGGGTGCTGTCGAGCAGGCCGCGTGAGCGGAGGTCTTTGATAAGCGCGGCGATGGGTTGATCGATCTGGTTGGCCATCTTGCCGTGGCCCTCTTTGATCGCACCGTGATGATCCCAGGGATTGGCTCCATTGCCGCCGCCGAGGTTGTAGGCGAGCGTGCTGAGTTCGATGAAGCGTACGCCGCGTTCAACGAGTCGGCGGGCGAGCAGACACTGGCGGGCGTAAGCGGCTTTTTTCGGCTCGGGATCGTCGAGACCGTAGAGTTTTTTCGTTGCTTCGGTTTCGCCGGAGATGTCGCAGAGGTCGGGCACGGCGGATTGCATGCGCCAGGCCATCTCGTAGTTCGAAATGGCAGCCTCGACGTGCATGTCGTGCTGCGTGGTGCTGGCGAAGCGTTTGTCCATCGCGCCGATGAAGTCGAGTTGCTTGCGCTGCATGTCGTGCGGCTGACGCGGGCGGATATTCGTGACCGCTTCAGCTTCATCGGCCTTCACGACGCTGGCTTGATGCTGTGCGGGTAGGAAGCCATTGCTGAACAAACCCACGCCGCCATGCGGTGTGGCCGCGCCGCCGCTTTGAAGCACGACGTAACCGGGTAGATCGCGTGACTCGGTGCCGAGACCGTAACTCGTCCACGCTCCGGCGCTGGGGAAGCCGAGGAAGGGAAAGCCGGTGTGCATGAAGAAGTTTCCCTGCGCATGCTCACTGAACTTCGCCGTCATGCTGCGGATCATGCAGAGGTCATCCGCCACGCCGCCGATTTGTGGGAAGAGATCGCTTACTTCAAGGCCCGACTGTCCGTAGCGTTTGAAGTCCCAGTGCGATGGCTGGACGGTTCCGTTGTTGTTGAACTGCGTCTTCTTCACCGCGCCCGGCATCGGTTTGCCCTCGAACTTCTTGAGCATGGGCTTGTGGTCGAACGAATCTACATGCGACGCCCCGCCGCTCATGTAGAGGAAGATGACGCTGCGCGCCTTCGGCGCGAAACGCTTGGCTCGATTCACGAGAGCAGCTTGGGACTCCTCTTGCATGAGTCCGGCGAGCGCAGCCATGCCGAAGCTGGTGGAGGCGCGGGAGAGGAGGTGGCGGCGATTCATGGTATTCATTGCAGGTAGATGAACTCCTTCAGGTTGATCAGTGACTGCGCGAGACTTGCCCAAGCTTGAAGCACAGGGTCCGTGCCAGCGGCGGTGCTGCGAGTGGATTCGAGTGTCTTGGTGAGTAGATCGCGTTGCGATTGAAGGCGCGTGAGTTGAGTGCGCTGGTCATTCGAGAGCGTGGCGAGGATGTCGGCTTCGGTGATGGTGGTGGATTCGATACGGGCGGTTTTGGCGATGTCTTCGGACGTCAAAGCACGGTCGTAGAGGCGGGCGCGGAAGATGCGACCGGCGAGGCCTTTGTTGCCAGTAGGAGAGCCGTGGCGGCAGCCGAGGAGGACTTGGCTGGCGTCGGTTTCAAAGACGGCGGCGGGGGCTTTGCGGTAGGTGATGCCGTAGGGTTTGCCATCGCGGTAACCGCTTATGGTGCCATCGGCTTGATAGACGACGGCGATGTGCACTGGACGCGTGGCGGCTTCGGTTTCGGTGGGGCCTTCGAAGAGTTCGCTGCGATTGAAGTGGTCGCTTCCGGCGACCCAGTGAGCGGCTTGTTTTTCGCCGAAGACAAGCGAGTCGAAGACGCCGCCGTTTTTTTCCTGCACGGTGAGGACGCCGCCGCCTTGCTGGGTGAGGTTGTCGAGCATGACCCAGGCTTCGAGGGTCTTGGCGGTGAGTTTTTTCTGCAAGGAGCCGGATTTGGCCATGGATTTGCCATCGAGAATGAGGGCACCGTTTTCGATGCGAGCAACGCCGGTGAGTTCGAGGTTCATGCGCCCCTTGGTATCGCTCAAATCCTTGTCGAAGGTCCATTCGGCGAGGGCTTCTGGCAGGTCGGTGGGCGCGACGGGGAGTTTGCGTTCGGCTTGGAGCTTCGTGCGTGCAGGATCGAGAATCGCCGTGATCTGGCGGTTCACTGCGGTGATTTTTTCTTCCTGCTTGGCGAGTTCGCTGGCTTGCAGGCTGCTTTCCTGCTGGAGCGTGGCGAGGTAGGCGAGGCTTTGCTTCACTTCGTCGTCGCTGGCTTCGCGGGAGTAGGCCTGGCGGAACATTTGACGAACGCGCAGATCGTCCGTGCGGTCTTTGCCATCATGGACGACGTAGGTTGCCCAGTTGCGTGACCAGTCGATGACTTTGCTGTCATTGAGAAGCGTGAGGGATTGCGCTGGGACATTGGTGGTGTCGCGCTTGCCACGGGCACTGAAAGGGACGGGCAGGTCAAAGGTGGTGAGAAACGGATCGAGGGCGTTGCGGACGACTTTGACGTAGATGCTGCGTCGTGGATCGCCGCTGCCGACGGATTCGCCGTAGAGCGTCGTGTCGAGCTTGCCGGACAGCGTGACGATGGAATCACGAATGGCCTCGGCTTCGAGGCGACGCATGCTCCAATGGCTGAGGAGTTTGTTCTCCGGGTCTTTTTGAGTGCTGAGTTCCGAGGATTGAGCGCTTCTCTGAAAGGCCTTAGATGACACCATGAGTTTCACCATCTCTTTGATGGAGCCACCGCTGTCGATGAAGCGCTGGGCGAGGAAGTCGAGCAACTCCGGGTGTGTGGGTAGATCACCGAGCTTGCCGAAGTTGTCGGTCGTGGCGACGATGCCGCGGCCGAAGATGTGATGCCAGAGACGGTTCACGATGACGCGTGCGGTAAGCGGGTTGTGTTTCATATCCGCCATGCGCTCGGCAAGTTCTAGGCGACCGCTGCCGCTGGTGTTGAAGGGCGTGGGATCGAGCGCGTCGAGGAATCGGCGCGGGACGATCTCGGCGGGCTGTTTGTGATCGCCTCGGACGAAGAGCGCAGCGTCTTTGGCGTCGGCTTCGATGACGCCGGGAACGCGAGTGGGAAGCGGGAGCTTGGCTTCGAGGTCGCGGTAGCGCTTGAGAAAATCTGCGATGGCTTTTGTCGAGAGTTTCTTGGATTGGACGAGGGAATCGAGAGCTTCGGCCTGGGCGTCGGTGAGTGTGTTGTTCTGCCAAGCGAGGATAAGCGTGTGG
>JBIKIA010000658.1:0-2898 GCA_044361885.1 Prosthecobacter sp.
CCGCAGTTCCACGGCTGCGAGGTCTCCAGGTGAAAGCACCACGGTGGGTTCATCATTGGCACGAAAGGCGATCACGGCTCGCCCATTTGCCAAAGTGGCATGCCAGGCGCGCTCAGTGTGCTGACTTACGATGGTGACTTGAGTTTGGACCGTTTCAGGAATCATGGGGCGCGTGTGGCTTTGCGGATCGTCGGGGCAGGCTCACGCAGCTTTTGCTCCCAGGGCAGTCTTTCCCCATCCAAGTGCGTGCGCGTGAGCAGAATGTCCACCGCCCGCTGAAGCACCGTGTCATGCACAGGCTGCTGGGAATCAGCGGAGGGCTTGCCTGCGCTGCGGCGGATGTACTCTTCGAGTTCGGGGTTCTTGCGGGCCACGAGAGCCGCCTCGTTGTAGCGGGGGCGGGATTGATCAAAGACCGTCTGTTTTAATGGCGGAGGATTTGAGGAAGGGAAGAGCTGGCGCTTCGAGTCGAGCGGCAGATCAATGGAGAAATCCACTGGCAAGCCGAGCTGGAAGAGAGATGCGTCATCCATGAGCAGCATCTCGGCTCGGGCGAAACGCAGCAGCCATTCGTCATCAAGCGGCTGTGTCTCGTAGCGCACGGTGGCCCCGCGTGTGCGGGTGCCGAGGATCACGGCCTGCTTCCTCTGGCGTAACACGGCGGCAATCGTTTCCCCCAGATTGTTCGTTTCCTGATCGACGAGCACGAGCAGAGGTCCGGTCCAGATCGGAGCCCTGTGGCTGATGAATAGTTGTGAATCATCGCGCCCGACCTGTTTGAGTTTAAAGATCAGCTCACCCTCGGGGATGAAACACTCCAGCATCGCCGCAGCAATATCGAACTCACCCGGTGCAGCGGCGCTGCGCAGATCGAGGATCAGATGGGGCAGGCCTGCGGTCCTAAACTCGCGGAGCTTTGCCTGAAGTTCGCTGATCTCTGCCTCAGCGTATGACTGCGGACGCAGGTAACCGATCTCGGCTGTGAGCTTCTCAGCGATCACACCCGTGGCGGTGACTGGCCTCAGGGCATCGGCTTTTCGAATCAGGCTGGCCCCCAGATAGAGTCGCTGGAGCAGCCCCTGCAAGGCGGCTCGGTTGAGTTCATCGAAGTTCAGTTCGTTGGAGCGGATGTAGTCGCTGCGCAGGATCTGAAAGGCGTTTTGAATGGCAGCCTGAGAGACACCTTCGATCTTCGGCGCATCTCCAGCCCTGGCGCAAAGGGCAAAACTGAGGCTGGCGATCAGGATTATAGGCAGGTGCTTCATTCCGGAGTCTGGTGAAGATGATTCAGAGCATGAACGATGCCCACGCGGTGCGTCCAGGCGAAATGTTCGGCAATAGCCCGGCTGACGAATTCCTTGGCCTCGGCGACAGCGCTGGTGAGATCCATCCCTTGTCCGAGGCAGGCGGCGATGCCTGCCGAGTAAGTGCAGCCTGTGCCATGCGTCTGCACGCCGTGTGTGCGCTCGGCCTCCAGCCAGACGATGGTGTCACTCAGGCAGAGCACATCATCGGCGGAGTCATCTTGAAGGTGACCGCCTTTGACCAGGACATTGGTTTGATAGGTTTGTGCCAGGTCAGAAGCACAGCGCTCCATCTCCTCGCGCGTGGTGACAGGTGATCCCCAGAGCACTTCGGCCTCGTCCATGTTCGGCGTGATCAAAGTGGCCTGCGGCAGCAACAGAGATTTCACCGCCTGCACAGCATCATCTTCGAGCAGCTTTCCACCACTCGTAGCGACCATCACCGGATCAATGACGAGAGGTATTCCACCGCCGAGTTCTTTCCAGATCTGTGCCACCGCCTGCACCTGCTCTGCACCACCGAGCATTCCCGTTTTCGCAGCACGAATGGGGAAAGCCTCAAACAAGACGCGGATCTGATCGACGATGAAGTCCGCATCCATCAGGCAGATTTGGGAAACCTTTCCGGGTGTCTCCGAAACGACACTGGTGACTGCCGTGAGTGCGTAGCCACCCAGGGCGGAGATCGCCTTTAAATCAGCCTGGATGCCCGCGCCTGCGGAGCAGTCCGAGCCAGCAATGGTCAGGATGGTTGGAATGGAGTCGGCCACGCCGCATTCATGCATGATCACGCAGGAAAGGCCAAGCAGAAACAAGCCCTCAAGCTATCTCCACCCGTACTGCCGAGTGCTTGTAGCTTGGCTGGCGGCTATGGGGATCAAACGAAGCGTGGGTGAGCTGGTTCACTCGCGGGTCATGCATCGGCAGATAGACCTCGCCTGGCTTTACACATGAAGTGAGGCGTGCCTTGACGGTCAATTCAGCGCGCTTGGTGATCACCCGCACGGATGCGCCATCTCGGATGCCGAGAGAAAGGGCGTCTTGCGCATTTAAGTCGAGCATCAGTTCCTCTGGCATCATCTTCGCCAGCACGGCTGATTTGCCCGTCCTTGTCTCCGTATGCCACTGGGCGCTGGTGCCACGTCCGGTCATCAAGATGAACGGGAACTCCTCGCTGCACTGCTCGGGCGGTGCCTCAGGTGGATCGAAGACGAACTTCGCCCGCTTGTCCGGCGTGAAGAATTGGCCGTCCGCAAAAAGCCGTCGCTCCTTGAAACTCGAAACCTCAAACTTGGAACCTTGATCCCGCGAAAGCGGCCACTGCACGCCGCCACTTTTGCGGATCATTTCGTGGCCGTTGATGCCCATGATGTCGCAGGGCTGGTTCTCCGTGCAGCGCTGGAGCACACGAAAGACGGCCTCCGGGCTTGTCCATCCGCGAAACAAATCCTCGCAGCCCCAATAGTGCGCGATGAGGCGGAAGATGTGGAAGTCTGCCAGCGCCTGGCCTGGAGCCCGGCGCACCTTCGGGCTGTAGCCGATGCGGCGCTCGCTGTTGATGAAGCAACCTTCTTTCTCTCCCCAACCTGCGGCT
>JBIKIA010000206.1:0-7963 GCA_044361885.1 Prosthecobacter sp.
GCTGCGACTGCTAGGTCGAACCGGTGGGTTTTTCCATCTTATGCTTCGGCGCTTCGATGATCATATCTTCGAGCGCGGCTCCCGGTGGGATCATGGGGAAGACGTTTTCATACTTGATGCACTCGGCTTCGATGATGCAGGGGCCGTCGTTGTAATCGAGGGCCTGCTGGAGGATGCGTTCCACGTCAGCGGGACGGCGGATGTGCCAGCCTTTGATGCCGTAGGCTTCACCGAGCTTCACGAAGTCGGGGTTGCCGATGAGATCGACACCGCTTTCGCGGTTCTCAAAGAAGAGTTCCTGCCACTGTCGGACCATGCCGAGGTAGCTGTTGTTCAGGATGAGGATCTTGATGGGGAGCTTATGAATCGCGGCGGTGGCGAGTTCAAAGAGGGTCATCTGGAAGCCACCGTCGCCGGAGATAGAGACGACCGTCTTGTTCGGGAAGGCGAGCTGGGCGCCGATGGCGGCGGGGAAGCCGAAGCCCATCGTGCCGGCACCGCCGGAGCTGAGCCAGTGGTAGCTGCTGTCGTTCTTGTAGAACTGTGCGGCCCACATCTGGTGCTGGCCCACGTCAGTGGAGACGATGGCCTTGCCCTGGGTGAGGTTGTACAGTTCATCAATGACCTGCTGCATGCGCAGGCCACCCTGCTTCTTATAAGAGAGGGGGAACTTCTTCTTGTAGCCATCGAGATGGGCCAGCCAGTCTTCGGTCGGCAGCTTCTCGATGTGCGGAAGGAGATCGCTGAGGGCGGCTTTGGCGTCGCCTTTGATCGTGACGTCCACCTTGATCATCTTGTTGAACTCCGCCGCGTCGATATCGATGTGGATGAGCTTGGCGTTGCGGCCAAACATGTGCGGCTTGCCGATGATGCGGTCATCGAAGCGGGAACCGACATTGAAGATGAGATCGGCTTCGCAGATGGCTTTGTTGGCATACGCAGTGCCGTGCATGCCGAGCATGCCGAGGGAAAGCGGATGCGTTTCCGGGAAAACGCCTTTGCCGAGCAAGGTGGTCGTCACAGGGCAGCCGAGGGTCTCGGCCAGCATGAGCAGTTCCTTGTCGGCACGCGCGATCATGGCTCCCTGACCGGCGAGGATCACGGGGCGCTGCGCACCAGCCAGCAGACGGGCAGCTTCTTTAATACCAGCCTGATCGATCTTGAAGTTGTCTTCGGGATGATAGCCGGGCAGATCCATCGGCTCGTCAAAGGTGCCGGTGAAGGGGCCTTGGCTGATGTCCTTCGGAATATCGATCAGCACTGGACCTGGGCGGCCTGTGGTGGCGATGTGATAAGCCTCCTTGGCGATGCGGGGCAGCGCGTTCGAGCTTTTCACCAGGAAGTTATGCTTCACGACCGGGGCCGTGATGTTAAAGATGTCCGCCTCCTGGAAGGCATCCTTCCCGAGCATCCAGGTCACCTGCTGACCGCAAAGGACGATCATCGGCACGCTGTCCATCTGCGCGGTCATGAGGCCGGTAACGGTATTGCCAGCTCCAGGGCCGGAGGTGACGAGAACCACAGCGGGCTTACCGGTGGCACGGGCGTAGCCATCGGCCATGTGGACGGCTCCCTGCTCGTGGCGGACGAGGATGAACTTCATGTCCGTCTTGACCGTTTCGAGGGCGTCGAAGATCGGAATCGCGGCGCCGCCGGAGTAACCGAAGATGTACTCGATGCCGAGGTCGGCGAGGGTTTTGATGAGGGCTTGTGCGCCGTCCATTTTGGTATCGCTCATGAGGGTTGGGATGAAAATTAGCGTTTCGACGATTAAAATGGAGTCGAAAGCATAAATCACAATCAAAAGTTTGTGCTTTTGGCCCTAAATTCATGTCATGAGTCCAAAAACAATTTCAAAGTTGGGGTATTTTCAGCCAATTAGACACCAAAGTCAGTCTAGCCAGCCGAAAAACTACCCAAATACTTTCCTTCAATGGATTTGAGGCTCTTGGTTTCTCAAACCTCCTCCCATCGAGATCCACGAGGCTTGTGAATTTTCGCAGGTGCCTTCCATCGAGATCCACGGCCATTCCGAATTTTCGGAACGACCTTCCATCGAGTTCCACGGCCTTCCGAATTTTCGGAATGAACTTCCATCGAGATCCACGGCCATTCCGAGTTTTCGGAACGACCTTCCATCGAGATCCACGGCACTTCCAAGTTTTCGGAAGTGCCTCCCGGCCTCTACTTCTGCACGGCCTGATAGCCGTCTTTGCTGTCTTTGATGATCCAGCCGAGGGCGTCCAGTTCCTTGCGGTAGGCATCGGCGGCGGGCCAGTCTTTGGATTGCTTGGCCTGCCAGCGCTTTTCAGCGAGTTCGGCGATGTCGGCGGGGACCTCGACGGCGGCTTCGTCGATCACGGGCGGCAGTTTTACGCCGATGGCTTCCAGGATGAAATGCAGGCCCATCCAGATGGAGCGGGCTTCGTCGGCAGCGAGAGTGGCGGGTTTGGTCTTGTTCACGGCACCAAAGATGGCCCCGAGAGCACCGGGGACATTGAGGTCGTGGTTCAGGCACTTCCAGGCGTCCTCAAAGAGTGAACTTGGACCGTGGGCGATGAGTTCGTCCCGAGTGACTGAGGGCGTGGAGCCGAGGAGGGCGGTGAGGGCTTTCTCAAACTTCGCCAGCTTCTGCGTGCCCTGCCGAGCGGACTCCAGGGAGTGGAAAGTGAAGTTCAGCGGCGTGAGGTAGTGGCCGCTGATCAGTACATAGCGGACCTCGGCGGCATGGAAGCCGCGCTTTTGCAGATCTTCGAGAGTGTAGAGATTGCCCAGGCTCTTGCTCATCTTGCCGCCATCGACCATGAGATGGGCGGCGTGGAACCAATGATGGGCAAATTTGCCATGCGTGGAGCAGCAGCTCTGCGCGATCTCGTTTTCATGATGCGGAAAGATCAGGTCGATGCCGCCGCTGTGGACATCGAAGTCTTCGCCGAGGTATTCGAGCGACATAGCGCTGCACTCCAGATGCCAGCCGGGCCGTCCATCACCCCAGGGGCTGGGCCAAAAGTTCGGGCCGTCCTCAGGCTTGCGCGCCTTCCAGAGGGCGAAGTCGGCCAGGGAATCCTTCGTGTATTCGTCGTTGTCCATCGCCCCGGCGGCATCGGAGGCACCGAGCTTCAACTCACGATCCTCCAGATGGGAAAGGCGGCCGTAGTCTTTATAGGAGGAGACTTTGAAATAAACGCTGCCATCCGCAGCGGCATAGGCGTGGCCTCGCTGGATCAGCACCTCGATCATGCGGATCTGCTGCGGGATGTGGGCGATGGCGCTGGGCTCGACGTGCGGGGAGAGGAGATTCAGCGCGGCGCAGTCGGCGTGGAATTTCTCCGTCCAGAAGCGGGTGAAGTCGGTCAGGGATTGCCCGGCTTTCTGGGAGTCGCGGATCGTCTTGTCATCCACGTCGGTGAGATTGCGAACATGCAGCGTGGGGATGCCGCTCATCTCCACCACGCGGCGGAAGACATCCTGCGCCACGAAGGTGCGGAAGTTCCCGATGTGCGCCGGTCCATACACGGTGGGACCACAGCAGTAGAAGCGCAGCGTCTTGCCATCGATCGGCTGGAGGGTGCGGGACTCGCGGGTCAGGGTGTCGTGGAGCTGGAGTGGCATGAAGGCGCGCACTCTGCCGGGGGATATCCAGGGGGCAAGCAGGAGCATGCGTCTTTCCCCTTGCCATCTCGGCGGCACCGTCGTTCATCGGGGCCGGCTGCTGATGCGCTTCCTCACTCCCCAACTCCTGCACCTGGCCTGGCTGGCACTCATCCCGCTGGCGCTTTACCTGTTCAGGAAAAGAGCGCGCCGCGTGCCGGTTTCGACGTTACTTTTCTTCCGCTCGCTGTCACGCGAGCACCAGGAATCGGCCTGGCTGCGAAAGCTGAAGAAGTGGCTCTCGCTTCTGCTGACGCTGCTCGTCATCATCGCCGCTGTCATCGCTCTGGCACGCCCGACGAGTGAAGTCGGTGCCGACTCGCCCGGCGCGGTGGTGGTGGTCGTGGATCGCTCCGCCTCCATGAGTGCCCGAGATGCGCAGGGCCGCACGCGGCTGGATGAAGTGAAGAAGCGCCTCAAGGACAAACTCAACACGCTGCCCGATCAAGTCGTCGTCTCGCTCGTTGCCTACGATGCGAAGCCGCGGGTGCTGCTTTCCCGCAGTCGCAACCGCCGCGAGTGCCTGCGCCTGCTGCAAGAGGTGCAGCCCACGCCCATCGAGGCGCATCCCGACGCTGCACTCACGGTGATCCGCCGTCTCGCCGAACTGGAAGCACGATCCCAAGTCTGGCACGCGGGCGACATCGCCCTGCCGGGCACGGATGGCCTGCCGTATGCCTTCCTCGATGTCGCGCTCGCCAGTCCGATCAATGTCGGCATCACGGGCTTCCAGATCCGCCGCGCCTTGCTGGCACGGGATCGCTTTGAGGCTTTTGTCAAAGTCAGTGCCGCCAAGGCAAACCCAACCAAGATCACTGCCACGCTGGAAATCACGCTTGCGGGAAGGCTGGCCCAGCTTCGGGAGATCGACCTCGAACCCGGAGCCTCGTCTTCCCTCATCGTGCCCCTGGAAGGCGTGCGAGGGCAGCGGATGGAGATGCATTTGAAAGCCGATGGCGACTGCCTCGGCTGGGATGACGCCGTCGCGGCGCCGTTGCCGGAGACGCGGCCACTCATCGTCGCGATGGTGGCGGAGAAGCCCGATCCTTTCACCGAACTCGCGCTCGCCTCCATGATCGAGGCTGGCCGTCTCGAAGTACTGAAAGGCAAACCTGATGCCTGGCCGATGAAGGACAAGCCTGACGTGTATGTCTTTGAAAACTGGCTGCCCGAGGTGCTGCCCACCGACCGACCCATCATCGCGCTGAACCCACCCAAAAGCAGCGGAGCCGTGCAGGTCCGCCGACTTCAGGAGCCCGGCCTGCCGCACGACAGCGTCCGCAGTGTCGCGCCGGATCATCCCCTGCTCTTCCGCATCGCCACCGGCAGGCTGGCTATCACCCAGACGGGCGTTTTGGATCTGCAGGGCTCGCTCGAACCGCTCTGGATGGTGGGAAATGAACCCGTGCTCGCCGCCGGTGATGTGAACGGGCAGCGGCTCGTCGTCACCACCTTCTCCCCTGCCCGATCTGAGCAACTCGCGCTGCTTCCGGCATTCCCTCTGCTGCTCGGCAATGCCCTCTACTGGTGCGCCGAAGACAGCGACGCCGTATCCGACCTGCGCGCCCTGCATCCTGGCGATCTCCTGACGGAGCCCGGCATCGTCGAATGGACCGAATGGGATGGGAAGCAGTTCCTCGAAAGCAGTGATCAGGCGGGCAACGGCCTGCTCGCCATCCAGCGCCTCGGTGCCTGGAAAACGACTGAGCGCAGCGGCACCAGCGTGCTCGCCTCGCTCGCTGAAACGGATCTCCCCGCGCTAACCAACGAAGCCAGCGTGTCCCCCCAACCACACCTGCCGAAGATCACCGCCAACGCCGGCATCAGCGACTGGCCACGACTTCTGATCTGGTTCGCCCTGGCGATCCTGCTGCTGGAAAGTTTCCTATTTCACCGCAAGGCGGTGTTTTGATAGCGCCTACTCCGCTGCTGGAGCTACCGCTGGCGCGTCTTCCTTCTTCTTTTCCTTCCAGGTGCTCTGCACATACAGCTCGCGGAGCTGCTTGAAGTCCACGTTCGTCGGGCTGTCGGTCATGAGATCGCAGGCCTTGTTGTTTTTCGGGAAGGCGATCACCTCGCGGATGCTGTGCTCACCGGCCACGAGCATGGCGATGCGGTCAAGACCGAGGGCGAGACCACCGTGCGGAGGGGCACCGAATTTAAAGGCTTCGAGGATGTGGCGGAATTTGATCTGCTGCTCTTCGGGCGTGACGCCGAGGACGCTGAACATCTTCGCCTGGAGGTCGCTTTCGTGGATTCGGATGGAGCCGCCGCCGAGTTCGTAGCCGTTGAGAACCACGTCGTAGGCTTCGGCGCGGACCTTGCCGTATTCGCCAGCGTCCAGGAGAGGAACGTCTTCCGCCTTCGGGCGGGTGAAAGGATGATGCACGGCCACCCAACTCTGATCTTCTGGGCTGTAGGCGAGCAGCGGGAAGTCCACGACCCAGAGGAAGTTCAGCGCGGTGCTGTCTTTCACGAGGCCTGTCATGTCGGCGATCTCAGTGCGGACCTTGCCGAGGATGTTGCAGGCGTCATCCCAGGTGCCGGCATAGAAGAAGACGATGTCATTTTCTTCGACGCCGAGCTTCGCGATGAGTGCCGCCTGTTCTTCTTCGCCAAAGAACTTCCACAGCGGGCTCTTGTATTCGAGCACGCCAGCCTCGTTGCGCTCCACTTTGATGAAGGCGAGCTGCTTCACCTTCATGCCAGCCTGGATGGCGAGCTCGTTCAGGCGGATCATCTGACCGGTGGTGATGCCGGCGAAACCTTTGGCGTTGATGGCGCGCACGACCCCGCCGGTCTCCAGCGTGCTGCGGAAAATCTTGAAGCCGCTGTTGGCGAAGACATCCGCCATATCGACGATCTCATTGCCATAACGCGTGTCCGGCTTGTCCACGCCGTAGCGGTCCATCGCCTCCTGATAGGTCATGCGCAGGAAAGGCAACGGGATGTCCACGCCTTGTCCGGCTTTGAACATGGTGGCGAGCAAACCTTCCACCAGATTGATGATGTCGTTCTGCTGGATGAAGCTGGCCTCGATATCGATCTGCGTGAACTCAGGCTGGCGGTCGGCGCGAAGATCTTCGTCACGGAAGCAGCGGGCGATCTGGAAGTAGCGCTCCAGTCCGGCAACCATGAGCAATTGCTTGTACTGCTGCGGAGCCTGAGGCAGCGCGAAGAACTTGCTCGGGCTCAAGCGTGCGGGCACGAGGAAGTCGCGAGCACCTTCAGGCGTCGGGTTGGAGAGGATCGGGGTCTCGACTTCGATGAAGCCGTTGCCGTCGAGGTAATTGCGCGCTGCGGTGGTGATCTTGTGGCGCTGGCGGATGTTCTTGTTCATGCGCTCGCGGCGCAGGTCGAGGTAGCGGTACTTCATCCGCATGTCCTCATTGGAAAGCTCGCGATCCAGATGGAAAGGCAGCACGTCGGACTTGTTCAGCACCTTGAGCACGGTGCAGACGACTTCGACCACGCCGGTGCCGAGCTTGGTGTTTTCGGTGCCTTCGAGACGCTTCTCCACACGGCCGGTGACCTGGATGACATCTTCCTCACGCAGTTCGTGGCTTTGCGCGGCGAGGTCGGCGTTCTCTTCCGGGCGGAAGACCACCTGTGTCAGGCCCTCGCGGTCGCGAAGGTCCACGAAGATCACGCCGCCATGGTCACGGGCGGAATTGACCCAGCCGCTGAGCGTCACGTTTTGGCCGATGTGTTCGGCACGGATGGCGTTGCAGTGGAGGGAGCGGTAGTCGTTCGGGATCATGGCAGGTTGCGGAAAGGGGCGCGGATATTCGGGGGGAATAGCCGGAGTGCAAGCGTTGAAGGCCACTTCCGCATCTCGTCAGACCGCAGCCTTTTGGCGTGGGAGGCCAAAGCGGCGGGCGGCGAGCAGCATCAGCCTAGTCACGCCCCAGCCGACGAGCACGCCCATGGCCATAGACGGGGCGATGTCGCTGGGCCAGTGGGCTCCGCAATAGACGCGGGAGTAGGCCACGAGCGCGGCGAGGGCATAGAGGGCGATGCCCCAGCGGCGGTGAAAAAGCGCGATCACGGTGGCGAGCGCGAACATGTTCATGGTGTGGCTGCTGGGGAATGAGTTGCCTGTCTTCAGGCCGCGCGGCTGGCTGGGGCGCTGCGTGGGAGGCACGAAGAGACGCATGGTGGCGGGTTTGGCATCGCCGAGATCACGCACGGTCACGCCTTCGATGGCGCTGCGGGGACGCACGCGCCCGATGGCTCCCTTCAGCGTATTGGAGATGACACCGTCCGCGATGCCGAGCGCCACGCCCACGCAAAGGCAGAGCAGCACGCCGCG
>JBIKIA010000145.1:0-9801 GCA_044361885.1 Prosthecobacter sp.
CTTGGGCTCACCGTCGGCTGCGCGCAGTGCCACGATCACCCTTACGATCCCATCAGCCAGGCTGACTTCTACCGCCTGCGCGCCTTCTTTGATAACACCGTCCTGCCGAAGGAACGCAAGCCACTCGGCCCCAGTGTGCGAATTTTCACAGAAGGCGTGCCTGCCAGCACCGTCTTCGTGCGTGGTGATTTCAAACGCCCCGGCCCCGAGATCAAACCCGCCATCCCGCGCATCTTTGGCAGCTCGGACAAACCCGACCGCGCTGCTTTTGCCCAATGGCTCGCCAGCAAAGACAACGCTCTCTTTCTCCGCGCCATGGCGAATCGACTCTGGCAACAGCACTTCGGCAAACCGCTCGCCGCCGTCCCTGGCGATCTCGGTCATCAAGGTGAAGCCCCCACGAATCCCTCGCTGCTCGACTGGCTCGCTGCTGAGCTTCCCCGGCAAAACTGGAGCCTGAAAAAGCTTCACAAGCTCATCGTCATGTCGCCCACCTATCGGCAGGCCAAGCTCCCGCAGCGCCGACTCACCGGTGAGATGTTACGGGATGCCATGCTCGCCGTCTCCGGACAGCTCAATCTCAAACCCGGTGGGCCCGGCGTGCGCCTGCCCATGCCGAAGGAGGTCAGCGACACCTTGCTGAAAGGTCAGTACAAGATCACGGACGATGTCACCGAGCACACCCGCCGCAGTGTTTACGTCTTCGCCCGGCGAAACCTCCGCCACCCGCTCTTCGACCTCTTCGACCGGCCTGATGCGCAAATAAGCTGCGCCCGCCGAAACGAATCGACCACCGCCCCGCAGGCTCTTACCCTGCTGAACTCCGACTTCGCCCACGACACCGCTGCCAAACTCGCCACAGCCTTGGGCGAAAAGCACAGCTCCGACACCCACGCTCTCGTCGCCGCCGCCATCCAGCGATGCCTTTCCAGAACAGCCACCGAGGCGGAAATCGCCGCCGGTGTCACCTTCATCGAGCAGCAAACCCAGCTCGCTGGCAGTTTCCGCGCCGCTCTCGCCGACTACTGCCTCGCCCTGCTGAACTCAAACGAGTTCCTGTTTGTGGACTGAACGCGCCCGTTCTTCGCGTAGCTTTCCGTTTGCCCAAAAGCCCGGCCTCCGTTGAATGCGCGCCCGCATGAAGACCACGCCCGTCACCACAGCCGATCTCCGCAGCTCCGTCATCGCCGTCCCGCCCCTGTGCCGGAATGCCGACCTCAGCCTCAGCCGTGACGAGAATGCGAAGCTCGTGAATCACATGTATGCTGGCGGCATCCGCACGCTGCTCTACGGGGGCAATGCGAACCTCTACAACATCGCCCCTTCCGAGTATCCCGCCCTGCTCACCATGCTGCGTGAGATCGCACCCGAGGATCTCTGGATGGTCCCCAGCGTCGGCCCGATGTATGGCACCGCGATGGATCAGGCGGCCATGCTCAAAGATCACGAGTTCCCCACCGCGATGCTCCTGCCTACGCTCTTCCCCTCGAAGCCTGCAGGTGTGGCCACCGCCATCCGTCACTTTGTCGAGCGATCCGGTTTGAAGGCCGTGCTCTACATCAAAGACGAGTCCTACATCACCCCCGAGCTCGCCGCCTCGCTAGTCAATGACGGCCTCATTTCCTGGATCAAATACGCCGTCGTGAAGCCCGACCCCGCGCAGGACGCCTACCTCAGTAAACTCATCACGCTGGTTAACACGGACATGATCGTCTCCGGCATCGGCGAGCAACCCGCCATCGTGCATCTGCGCGACTTCGGCATCACCGGCTTCACCGCCGGTTGTGTCTGCATCAAGCCCCAGCTCAGCACCGACATGCTGCACGCCATCCAGGCTGGTGATTACGCAAAGGCCGAGCAGATCCGCCAGATCTTCCTGCCGCTCGAAGACCAGCGGAACGCCCACAGCCCCATCCTCGTCCTGCATCACGCTGTGGCACTTGCTGGCATCGCCCAAACCGGTCCTTCATTGCCCCTCCTAACCGATCTTCCTGCCGATCTGCTTCCAGGCATCGAGAAGGCAGCGAAGGAGTTGCTCGCGGCCTAAATGGGAGATTGAAGTGCTTCGTCATTAGAAAATTCGTCATTCTCCATGGATCTCACCTTTGTCTTCCCCTGCCTCAACGAAAGCCGCACCATCGCGCTCTGCATCGACGCCGTTCGCAAGTCGCTCGAAGTCGATCCATCGCTGAAATACGAGATCGTCGTGGCCGACAACGGCAGCACGGATGACTCGCGGCAGATCGCTACAGATCGCGGCGCTCGCGTCGTGCCAGTCCCCACACGCGGTTATGGTGCCGCACTGCGCGGCGGTATCGATGCAGCGGAAGGGAAGTACGTCATGTTTGCCGACGCCGATGGCACCTACTTCTACGAGAACTCGCTGGAACTGTACCAAACCACCTCAAAGGCCGATGCCGACATGGGCATCGCCTCGCGCATGAATGGCGTCATCGAGCCTGGAGCCATGCCCACGTTGCATCGCATCCTCGGCACGCCAGTACTCACCGGCCTGATCAACCTGCTTTTCAAAGGCAAACTCAGCGACTGCAACTCCGGCTTTCGCTGCTTGAAAAAGTCCGCCTATCAAACCTGGGATATCCGCGCCAGTGGCATGGAATTCGCCTCCGAGCTTCTCATCAAGGCACTGAAAAAGAAGGCCAGCACCGTCGAGATCGTCTCTGGCCTGCGTCCGCCACCCGTCGAGCGCACTCCGCATCTCCGCACCTGGCGCGATGGCATGAGGCACCTGCTTTTCATCCTTTCCGAGCGCCCCCGCATGTTCGAACTCGGCGGCCTGCTTTTGATCATCTTCGCCACCGTGCTGCAAGGCATCGCTGGCATGACAGGCATCGTGAATGTGGCCGGGCTCAGCATCTTCGGAGTTCACAGTCAGGTGCTGCTGCTGCTAGCCGCGCTCGTCGGCACGCAGATCTACATGCTCTCCGCCGCCATGTTTCTCCAGAAGAGCGAACATCCCCGCGCCATCACCCACAAGCTCATCGAGATGAATGAAGGCAGCCTCTTCTTCCTCCTCGTCACCCTTTTGGGAAGCATTAGCCTCGTCATTGGCTGGCTCGTACTGCAATGGGCGCGCTCCAACTTCGCCGGGCTCGACTACGCGAACACGCTCATCGTCTGGCTGCACTTCCTCGCCGTGCCGTCGATGATCACCTTCGGCATGTTGGGCGTGCATATCCTGCGCAAGGGCAAGCTCTAGCCTCCCTTACTTCGCGCCGAGCTGAACGCTCTTCTCCGTCGCCTTGCGCACCGCTTGAATCAGAGCGTTGCGCAGGCCGTGGGCTTCGAGTTGCTCCAGTCCGGCGATGGTCGTGCCACCCGGGCTCGTGACCTCATCGCGCAGTGCCGCCGGATGTTTGCCCGTCTCCAGCACCATCTTCGCCGCACCAGCCACGGTTTGAGCTGCCAAAGTCAGCGCTGTCGCACGCGGCAGGCCCATGAGCACGCCACCATCCGCCAGAGCCTCGATCACGGTATAAACATACGCCGGACCACTGCCGCTAAGGCCGGTCACGGCATCGAGCAGCTTTTCAGAAACCTCATCCGCCGTGCCCACGGCACCGAGGATCTTCTTCGCCAGCGCAGCATCATCCGCCGTCGCCGAGCTGCCGCGTGAGAAAGCCGCAGCACCAGTCGCCACGAGCGCGGGTGTGTTTGGCATGGAACGAATGACGCGCTGCTTTACCCCGAGCCAGCTTTCCAGATCCGCCACCTTCAGCCCGGCAGCGATGCTCAGATAAAGGCGGCTGCCTTTCACCTTCGACAGCTCTTTGCACAGCGCCTGCATGTCTCCCGGCTTCACCGCCAGCAGGACCACGTCCGATGCCGCCGCGACTTGCGCAGGCGTGCCGGTCGTCACGGAGCAGGAGAGTCCATTCTTCAAAGCCTCAACAGCAGCGGGCACCACATCGCTCAGTGCCACGGCGAGTTCCTTCTTGCCCAACGCCTTTTCCACGCCGCGCAACAGCGCGCCGCCCATCTTTCCGCAACCAATGAGTCCGAGTTTCAGCATAGCGCGCCGATGGTGGCGGCAGCTTGGCGCGCTTGCAAGACTGCTTTGGAGGTCGCGGCCCTTTGATACAGGATTTACAAGATGGCAGGATTCACAGGATTTTTCCTCCTGCTGGTTTGAATCCTGTTCATCCTGGCAATCTTGTGAATCCTGTCGAAAAAAAACCCGAAGCACCCTGGCGCATCGCCACCGACACCGGCGGCACGTTTACTGATTGCCACGCCCTCGATCCCGTGGGCCGTGAGTCGCGCTGCAAGGTGCTCTCCACCGGCTGCCTCCGTGCGGTGATGAGCAGCGATGGGCAGCTCCACGGCCTGCCGCCTTTGCCACCAGGATTCCTTATTGGCTTTCAAATCCGCGCCGTCGATGAAAGCGGAGCCCGACTCATCGAAGACGAGTCCGCACTGAATGACTGGCCGCCCGGCACTCTCCTCGAACTCACCACGGGCGAGGAAGCGCCTGTCCTCGGTGCCCGCATCCTCACGAACACACCTCCGGGGAAAGCCTTCCCACCGCTGCGACTCCGCATTGCCACGACACGTGCCACAAACGCCCTACTGGAGCGGAAAGGTGGCCGCATCGCGCTGTTTATCACCAAGGGCTTCGGCGATCTGCTCAGCATCGGCGATCAACGCCGCAGCGACCTCTTTGCGCTCAAACACGAACCTCGACCCATCTTCCACGAGGTCGTCTGCGAGGTGCCCGAGCGACTCAGTGTCAGCGGTGAAGTTCTCGAGGCTCTCGATGAATCCGCCGTTCGCTCCGCCGCCATGGATTGCCTGGCGAAGGGCATCTCCACCGCCGCCGTCTCGCTACTTCATGGTCACGCGTATCCGCAGCACGAGCTGCGTGTCGCCGAAATTCTGCGCGAGGTAGGCTTCACGCACCTCACGCTTTCCCACCAGACCGCCGCCTTTGCCAAGCTGCTGCCCCGCACGCAGAGCACGGTGGCGGATGCGTATCTGCACGCGCCGGTGCAGTCCTTTTTAAATGGCATCCGCCAGGTGTCACCGGACATGCACGTCATGACCAGTGCGGGCGGACTGAAAACCGCCGCCGATATCCGCCCAAAGGACATGCTGCTCAGCGGCCCCGCAGGCGGAGCCATCGGGGCCGCGAATGCCGCTCGCCGTCTCGGCCACAGGCGGATCATCACCTTCGACATGGGCGGCACGAGCACGGACGTGGCACGTATCGACACGCGCCCCGGCTATCGCTTCAGTCAGGATGTCGCTGGCATGAAGCTGCTCGCGCCGTGCATCGACATCGAAACCGTCGCCGCTGGCGGTGGCTCGATCTGTCGCATGACGCATCACGGATTGGCCGTTGGTCCCGAAAGCGCCGGATCAAACCCCGGGCCCGCCTGCTATGGCAAAGGTGGTCCGCTGACGATCACGGACGTCAATTTGCTCCTCGGCCGCTTTGATCCCACCCGCGCACCGATCCCGCTCGATCTCGAAGCAGCGCGTCAGCGCTTGCGTGAGCTCCATGCGCAAACCGACGGCACTTTGAATGAGACGGAACTGCTCCATGCGCTGCTGCGGCTTGCCATCGAGCACATGACCGATGCCATCCGCCGCATCAGCATCGGCGAAGGATTTGACCCGGCTGATCACGCGCTGCTGGCCTTCGGCGGAGCAGGCCCGCAGCACGCCTGCGCCGTGGCGGAGAGTCTCGGCATGAAGACGATTCTCGTGCCGGAGCACGCCGGGATCTTGAGCGCCGTGGGTTTGCAGGAAGCGGTGCCGGAGGTCATCACTGAGAAGGAAGTGCGGATGAGGCTCGCAGAGTTTTTGGCGTCGTCGGATGAGACCCATGGGTCGCATGTGACTCATGAGACCCATGCCCGAACCACCAGCATCGCCGAACTCCGCCTTAAAGGCCAGGACACGCCGCTCCAAGTCGAGTTCACAAATCCACACGACCTCCCCAAACTCTACCGCAGCGCCTACCAGCGCCTCTTTGGCTACCCACCGCCGCAGAATCGTGAGATTGAGATCGTCTCCATTCGCACCATCACGAGCGAATGCCAAACCAACGGGCAAGAGTGCCCGCTTCACTTCGAGACACTTGATCCAGCGCCAGCTTTGATCCAAGACGCCTTCTCGACCATCGTCGTGTCACCGGGTTGGAGCGTGGAGCGTGCGGCTGGCTTCGGCCACATTCTTCGTTTCGATGGCAATACTTCCGCCATGCCCGTGATCGAGCGCGACCTTCTCCGGCATCGCTTCCACAGCATCGTCAGCGACATGGGCGCACTGCTTTGCCGCACTGCCATTTCGACCAACATCCGCGAGCGACTCGACTTCTCCTGCGCCTTGCTCGATCCAAAAGGCAGACTGCTCTCCAGCGCGCCGCACATCCCCGTGCATCTCGGCGCGCTCGGCGTCTGCGTTCGTGAAGTCGCCGCCGCTGTCTCCATGCAGCCCGGCGATACCATCATCACGAATCATCCGGCCTTCGGCGGCTCGCACTTGCCCGATGTCACGCTCATCACGCCCGTTTTTCAAAACGACGCGCTGCTCGGTTACATCGCCAATCGTGCGCATCATGCTGAGATCGGCGGCATCACGCCCGGCTCCATGCCCGCGAATGCCACACGCCTGATTCAGGAAGGCGTCGTCATCGCACCGCGACATCTCATTCGCGCTAGCGAGTCCTGTTTTGACGAAGTCAGCACCCTGCTCACCACCGCGCTGCATCCCACCCGAAACCTCGCCGACAACCTCGCCGACCTGCATGCTCAGCTCGCTGCGAATCTCCACGGTGTCGAGCGCCTCCGCTCACTCGCCAGCGAAAGCCTGCCGCTCGTAATGAATGAGATCCTGGATCACTCCGCCAAGGTCATGCGCCAGCAAATCCAGCGCCTGCCCGACGCCATCTTCGCGAGTGAAAAGCTCGACGACGGCAGCGTGATCGCCGTCACGATGCGCAAGTCAGCGGACAAGCTCGCACTCGACTTCACCGGCACCTCGGGCGTGCATCCGCGCAATCTCAATGCCACGAACGCCATCGTCCGCAGTGCCATTTTGTATGTCATGCGCCTCATGCTTCAGGAGGATCTGCCATTGAATGAAGGCCTCATGGAGCCGCTGGAGATCATCTTGCCCACCTCGCTGCTGAATCCCGCGTTCACGGGCGATACCGCACGCGATCCCGCCGTCGTCGGTGGCAATGTCGAGGTCTCCCAAAGGCTCGTCGATACCCTGATCAAGGCTTTGAATCTTCAGGCCTGCTCGCAAGGCACGATGAACAACTTCCTCTTCGGCGGCTCAGGCTTCGGCTACTACGAAACCATCGCCGGAGGCAGCGGTGCAGGCGCGGGCTACCACGGTGCCCACGCGCTGCACACGCACATGACAAACACCGCGATCACCGATCCCGAGATCATCGAGCAGCGCTACCCCGTCCGCCTCCGCCAGTTCGCCATCCGCCACGGCTCCGGCGGTGCCGGTCAGTGGCACGGCGGTGATGGAGTCGTGCGCGAGTTCGAGTTCACCGCGCCGCTGACGGTGAGCCTGCTCACGCAGCATCGGGTGGAGCAGCCCTTCGGATTGAATGGAGGTCACTCAGGTCAAAAAGGTCAGCAAAGGCTAGTGCGAGACGGCATCGAGACGGTACTCGAAGGCTGCACCAGTTTCGACGTGCTAGCCGGAGATCGCGTAATCATCGAAACACCGGGCGGTGGAGGATTTGGAAAAGCCTGAATCTGGGGTGTTTGATACCACATCCCATCATCTCGCGGTCTTGAGCGGAGCGGAAAGTGCGCCAGTATGGGTGCTCCAACCTAGCCGCCCACCATGTCCACCGCCCCCCGCCGATCTGCTGCTGAAGCCTACGAGAAGACCCCCACCCGCATTTTCCAAAACTCTGCCGCTGCGGCAAAGGAGCTCGCCGCCGAGGTGCGGGCGTTGATCGAGGAACGGGCGAAGCAGGGCAAGAACGTCGTGCTCGGCATGGCGACGGGCTCCACGCCGGTGCCGTTTTATCGCGAGCTGATCCGCCTGCACAAAGAAGAGGGCCTCAGCTTCAAAAACGTCGTCACCTTCAACCTCGACGAATACTACGGCCTCGGTGCCGACCATCCGGAAAGCTACGCGCGCTTCATGGCGGACCAGATCTTCGATCACATCGACATCCCGAAGGCGAACATCAACATCCCCAGCGGCAAGGTGGCGAGCGATCAGGTCTTCGCCCATTGCCGCGACTATGAAGAAAAGATCGACGCTCTCGGCGGCATTGATTTGCAGATCCTCGGCATCGGCCGAACGGGACACATCGGCTTCAACGAACCCGGCTCCAGCCGCGACTCGCTCACGCGCCGCATCACGCTCGATCGAGTGACGCGCCAGGACGCTGCCGCAGATTTCCGAGGTGAGGAAAACGTGCCGCGCTTTGCCATCACGATGGGGGTGGGCACCATTCTTCGAGGCAAGAAACTCGTGCTCATGGCCTGGGGCGACAACAAGGCCGAGATGGTCTCAAAAGCCGTCGAAGGTCCGATGACGGAAGCGATCTCCGCGTCGTTCCTACAAGGTCACGCCAACGCGCATTTCTACATCGACACCGGTGCCTCGCGCGAACTCACGCGCATCAAACTGCCCTGGCTCGTGGGCCCGGTTTCCTGGACTCCTCGCGAGACTCGCCGCGCCGTTTGCTGGTTGGCAAATCAGATCAGCAACCCCGTGCTCAAGCTCACCGACGAGCACTACAACGAGCATGGCCTTGGCGATCTGCTCAGCGAGCAAGGCCCCGCGTATCAGCTCAACATCCGCATCTTCAACCAACTTCAGCACACCATCACCGGCTGGCCCGGCGGCAAGCCTAACGAAGACGACACCTACCGCCCCGAGCGTGCAAACCCGTATCCGAAACGCTGCCTCGTGCTCAGCCCCGAGCCTCAAGATGCCATCGTCTCCATGGGCGCGACTTTGGAGCGACTCTCCGAGCAGGGCCACGACGTCCGCGTCGTTTCGCTCACCAGCGGCAACCTGCGCGTGCCCGACAGCGAGGCCGACAAATTCGCCGAGACCCTCCGCGAACTCGCTGGTGTCGTCAGCAATCCAAGCGCCTGGAGCCCCCAGACCGCCTACGCGCAGCAGGCACTCGGCATGCTTGCCGACAAAGGCGAATTCGGTGCCGACACACCGCTTCTGCGCCAGCTCAAAGCCCTCATCCTGCGCGGTGAACTGCGCGATGCGGCGAACGCGTGCAGTGTCCACAATGATCACGTCCTCTTCCTCGATCTGCCTTTCTACGAAGAGGGCCGCTATCGTCGCTTCAAGAGCACGAAGGCGGATCTCGATGCCCTCGTCGCACTGCTGCGCGAGCACAAACCGCATCAGATCTACACCACCGGCGACGCTGCCGACCCGAGCAGCGTGTCCGGCATCTGCTTCAAGGTGCTCGAAGCCGCGCTGAAAGCCTGTGAAGGCGAAGAGTGGGCCGGCTCATGCAGCCTCTGGCTCTATCGCGGCAAAGAAAAGCCCCTCGAAGGCCACGAGATCGACATGGCGATTCCCCTGAGCCCCACCCAGCTCGAACGCAAAGCTCGTGCGCTGGGTCGCTACGGTGCCCTGTCATCCCTGGAGCGCAGTTCCCCGGAGTCGAACCGCCAGAACGCCACGAGCTACGACTCGCTTGGCCTCGCCCAATACGAAGCCATCGAGACATTTCAGCGCTGGCGGCGGGTCTAGGTTTCCACGGGAAAATAATCGTCGTCGGCGATGTCGGGAATGCCGACGACGAGCACACGCATCCTGCCCTTC
>JBIKIA010000146.1:0-9790 GCA_044361885.1 Prosthecobacter sp.
GAGGCCCTCAGAATGGGAGGTACGGGCGGCGGCGTAACCGGCACTGACGCCGCCAATGACGATGAAGTCAAAGTTGGGGTTGCTCATGCCATCTTGAGCGTCTTCGCACCTTCGTCGATGAGCTGCCAGAAGCCTTTGGACTGGCTGAGGGCTTCGTCTTCACCACCGCCGGGGAGATTGCTACGGAAGAGGAAGTCGGCGAAGGTGTTTTTGTGCAGGACGCGATGGACGACGATGTGACCGTCTTTGACGGAGAAGTAGATGCGGTGGTCACCCGCACGGCAGCGGTGAAATTTTTTACCCCCAGAGCGCTCGATGGCTCCGAAGCGCTTGCTAAGGATGGCGTCGTCGATGTCCGCTGGCTGGATGTTCAGAGCTTCGAGAAGCTGGAACTGGATTTGAGTCGGCAGGCGGGAGAGCTCAGCAGCGCTGATGTCGTTGAAGACGATTTGGAGCATGAGTTGAGGTTAGCGGCAGCGTGAGAGAACGCAAGCGCGGGGGAACTGGAGGCTAGAGAGTGCCCCGCCATTGGAATGGGCGATACGATCAGGCGAAGTTGATGAAGTCGAGATTCCGCGCGACCAAAGTGGAGTTATTGAAGTCGGGCTGGAAACGGAGAATGTTCGGGAAGACGGAGGTGATCTGGGAGTCGGTCAGGCCAAACCATTTGCCGATCATGGCGGCTTTTTGATCGACAGCGGTGGTAGGGATCCAGCGGCCTCGGTTGCCGGTGCAGTCGATGCCGCCATTGACGGTCAGATCTGGGAACTGCCCGAAAATACGGCCACCTTTGACCGCACCGCCAGCGACGATGCTGGTGCCCCCCCAAGCGTGGTCGGAACCGCCAGTCTGGTCACTTTTGTTCGGGGTAAAGGTACGGTTGAAATCGGAGGCGGTGAACATCATCACTTTGTCCCACATACCGATGGCCTTCATGGCATCGGAGAAGGCTTTGATGCTGCGGGAGAGGTTGTTGATGAGGTTGTACTGCCCCTGGTTCGCCGTGGTGGGGTTCGGGATTTGCGAGACGTGGGTGTCCCAGCCGCCGATCTGCACGAAGAAGATCTGGCGCTTGTTGCTCAGCACGCTGCGGCCTGCGATCAGACGTGCGACGACTTTGAGCTGGTTGCTGAGGTCCGTCTGGCCAAAGCCGCCGGGGAACCAATTGGTCCAGTGTGCGTCGAGTGTGGGATTGGGGGCGGCGGATTGGGCAAGTGCGTTGCCGACGAGTCCTTCAGTGTTGCGCGCGCTTTGCGGGACGCCGACGTAGGTTTCATCAAAGAGGCTTTCGTGCGAGGCGGCGAGGATCTGCTCGAGCGCACGCAGGCGGTAGCCGGCGCTGGAGTTTTGGTAGTTGGTGCCGCTGAGCGGATCACCTGCGGTGAGGCCGCCAATGCCAGCCAGCGGGCTGTATTTATTGGCAGGCGTGGTTCCGCCGAGGTAATGCGGGTTGAGCGCAGTGTTGCGCAAAGCGGAGCCGTAGGCGGTACTGGGTGTGCCGCCGCTGAAGCCAGTAAGGGAGCTGACCGCGCCACTGGTGTTCATGAAGTAGGGCTGCTCCGTGAGGCCGATCTGAAAACTGTTCGTTCCAGCGATGCTGACGCTGACGCCGAGGTCGCCGCTGTTCATGCCGGCAACGATTTCGGCGATGCGCCCGCCCCAGCCCTGCGAGAACGGTCTGTCCGGCAGGGATGACTGCCACTGCACCTGCTGGTCGGAGTGGGAGAAAAGCTGCGGGGGTTTCGTGCTGGCGGGGAGCGTGTTGAAGTTCGATCTCGTGATCTGCTGGGTGCCCACAAGAGTGCCTATGTTGGCGAAAAAGGCCAGATCCTTGCTGTCATGGAAAAGCGTCCTGAGCGGATAGGCACCGGGATGCAGCGCCAGGTTTCCCTGCGTGTAGCCCGTACGTGAGAGGGGATCAAACTGGCCTGCATTGAGCGGAGCTATGCGGGTAGTGACCTGCGAGGTGTTATTGTTCGTGGTGCCGTCGTAGTAGCCATTGTTGGCGGAGGGCGAGTAATCAAACTGCGTGTCCGGTATGTTCAGCACACCACGCCCCGCATTGTAGTCGGTGCGTGCAGCCGAACTGCCTGCGGGGATGAGAAAATTATTGGAATCTGCACCGCCGTTCAAGAACACGCAGACGAGGGCTTTGTAGTCTTCGCCGGCGCTTTGTGCCGCAGCAGAGCCGACGAGCTTGAACTGTGAAATCGTGTTCACTAGGCTCGTGAGGCCCATTGAGGCACATCCTGTGCGGAGGAGGAAGTCACGGCGGTTGGGCTTGGAGCGGTCTTCTGTTTTGCGGAGGAAGATGTTCATGGCGGTGATGCGTGTGAAATTGGACTGGGTAGGACTATTTGGGCCGTTCCGACGGATCAGTGACTGATCAAACCGGGTGCGCCAACGGTCATGAGATACCCACACCAGCGGACGCGGTCGCGGATGTCGGTATTGAAGGTGTCGGTGGGCGGGACTTTGGCGTTGTAGGTACCTTCGGCGGTGTAGCGCTTGGTGGCAGGGAGGTCGGTGCCTCCGCTGTGGGCATAGATGGCCTCAATGATGGCTTGGCGAGCGTTGACGGGCGGCAGCGGGCTGGGCGCGGCTGCGTGAGGTTCGACGAGGACAGGGAATCTCGCCTTCATGCTGCCGCCGTTGAACCAGAGGTCCATTTGATCGACGACGGCCTTGCTGGCGGCCCAGTGGGCTTGCTGGAGCTTCACGTTGTCGGCTGCGGAGGGCGTGGTGGGGTAGGGTGTCGGGATGGCACCACCGTAGAGGCCTGCGATCGTGGTGAAGAAGATGCTGCGGTATTTGAGAATGCTCTCGGTGTAGTCGATGACGATGTTGTCACGCTGATTGCTGGCACCTTGGTCGTTGACGAAGTAGCCATTGCTTTTGCCGATCTGCGGCGGCGGGATGAAGACCATCGGCGGGTAGAGCGTGATGGTGACATTCGTGCCCGCAGGCGGCTGGGTGTTGAGCTTGATGAGGATGGAATCGGGTGCTCCGCCCTCGGTGACGACGGTATCCGTACCACCGACATGGGTGACATCGATGCTGGAGGCGTCGTTGTCCCAAATGGGCACAGTGAGAGTGGCGACGCTGGTGTTTTGATAGAGCGGGTCGCTGCTGGCGACACTGTGGGTGATGAGGCCGTTGTGCGTGACGGCTTCGACGGTGGCGTCGTTCACGGCAGTGATGGTGATGATCTTCGGGGCCCAGTCGGCGACGGTGAAGGTCACGGTGGCCAGATCAGTCGAGACCTGCGCATCCGGCGTGATGGTGACGACGACATCTGCGGCGGGCTGGTGGCTCAAACTGAGCGTGTAGGTGTCTGTGATGCCGTTTTCATTCGTAAGGGTACTGCCACCGCTTTGGGTGACATTCACGCGTGGGCCATCGTTGTCATAAACAGTTGTGTTGACTGGCGTGACAGCTTTTGCATCGAAGAGGATGTCCGTGCTGGCCACGGTGGCTGTGATTTGGCCCCAATGCAGGATGGCAGGCTCGACGACATAATCGTCGATGGCACGCACGGTGACCGTTTGGGCCACATTGAAGGTTCCTGCGCCCGTAGCACCCGGAACGAAGGTGAGCGTGCTCGGCGAGACAGCCACCTGACTGTCGCCAGTGAAGGTGACGGTGACATTCGAAGTCGGCTGCTGACTGAGAACGACCGTGAAGGTGTCCGTGGTGGTGCTTTCAGTGACGCTGGTGAAGCCGCTGCTTTCAGCGATACGCACGACGTTGGCTGCGGTGTTATTCTCGTTGTCCGTGATGATGTGCGTAATACCAGGCACGGTCAGCGCGGCGTATTCGGGCGCGGAGGCCAGCGTGATGGCGAGCGTGATGGGAGTGATGTGGCGCAACTCGGCGGCGGTGTCATCGACGGGGAGCGTCCAGATGGTTTGCGGGGTGCTCCAGTTCGTTGTGGTGAAGTTCAGCGTGGCAGTGGTCAGCGCGGCGACGGTGCTGGTCTTGCTCAAACGACTCTGCGTGCCGCCATCGACTGTCACATCGACATTCGCCGTCGGTGCCTGCGTGAGGACGACGGTGAAGCTGTCCGTGGTGGTGCTGCCTTCGGTGGTTTGCGTGGTGCCACCGCTTTCCACAATGCTCACGCCGATGGAGTCGTTGTCCGTGACCTGCACGAGTACTGGCGGGACAAAGGCGCCATTGAAGTAGCTGTCCGTGCTGGCGACATTGAAGCCGATGACGCCGCCGTGGACGGTGGTTTCGACATCGGTGTCGTTCACGGCCGTTACGGTGACGGTTTGCGCAGCAGTAGCGGTGCTGCTGAAGGTCAAGGTGGCGGGCGAAACAGTGACTTGGCCATTTGGAACAAGTGTCACGGTCACGTTAGCGGTGGGATTGCGGCCATTCATGCCGACGGTGAAGGTATCGCCGACGTTCGGCGTGCCACCCGTGCCTGTGGTACCACCTTCTTTGACCTGGGTGTAAATATTCGACTGTGTGACGGCGAGGGCTGGGTCATTGTCATCCACGGTGACGACGACGACGGGCGAATTCACGCGGTCATAAGTAGGATCGGTGCTGGTGATGTTGTGCGTGATGGTGGCGCTACCACGTGGCTCGGCGGTAACGTCATTCGTCGTCGTGACGGTGACGGTAACTGGCGTGTTCCAGTTAGCGTCATTGAACACGAACGGCCCCGATGGTACCACCTGGATGCCCGTGCTGCTGGGGACGAGCGTGACAGTGCTGGTGCTGCCAGTGTCTGGCCTGCGACCAAGGGCGATGGTGTAGGTATCCGTGGTGCCGTCCTCATTGACTAGGGTGCTGCCGCCACTTTCTCTAATGACAACACGGGAGTCGTCGTTGTCGATGACGGTGACGGGCAGGACAGGCGCGACGGTGCCATTGTAGTTCGTGCCGCTGCTCTGCGAGTAGGCATTGATGACGACCGGCGGGATCTGCGGTGCGGTAATGGTGACGCCCGGTGCCGTGGTGTAGCCCAAACCGGGATGAGTGATGACGATCGAGTCGAGTTTGCCATCCGAAGTGAGTTTGGCCACACCCGTGGCAGTGATGCGGGCGGCGGGCGCGGCGATGGTGACGGTGGGCGCGGCAGTGTAGCCGGAACCTGCGTTCGTGATCGTGATGGACTGCAACTGTCCGTTGGCATTCACGTTGGCCGTGCCTGTGGCGGTGATACCTGAAGTCGGAGCGCCGAAAGTCACCAAAGGCACGGCGGTGTAACCAGCGCCGATGTTGGTCAGTGTCACAGAGCCCACACCACCGCCCGCGAGAGTCACGGTGCCGGCACCTGTGACGCCGGCAGCAGGAGCGACAAAGGACACCGAGGGCACGCCGACGTAACCGTGGCCCGAATTCGTGATGGTAGTGCCAATGACCTTGAAATTCGCGAAAGCCGCCGTGGCCGTGGCTGGCACTGGCGGTGCATCTGAGGTGAAGCCGAGTTGGATGCCTTCGTTGAGGAAATCATCATTCGCCGTGACAGTGACGGTCTGCGGACTGTTCCAAAGGATGCCGCTACCGCCGGTGGGCTGAAAAACAATGGTAGCAGGGCTAAAGCTAAGCTGCGGGGAGCTGAGGGTTACGCTGGCAGGCGCGTTGGGATTGGTGCGTAGCGCCACGGTGATGGTGTCGGTGAAGTCACCCTCCATGACGCGGGTCTCGCTGCCAGTGTGGCGCAGGATGATGGTGTCGTCGTCATCGGCGATGTGGGTGGTGACTAGCGGGATGGGTATGCCAACCGTGTAGCCGCCGGCGGTCGCGACGGTGTGCTCGACGCGTCCCCAATGTGGGCCTTCCCCTGTGGCATCGTTGTTACCACGCACGACGACTGTCTGAGGCACATTCCAATTCGCCGTCGTGAAGGTGCGTGTGTAAGCCGTGCCAAAGGTGGTGCTGGTTGCGGTTTGATTCACCTGGACACCGTTGCCAGTGACGGTGACGACCACACTTGCCGTCGGGGCGCTGGCGAGGGCGATATTGTAGCTGTCCATGCCTGCAGAGAGCGGGCTAATGACACTGGCGGACGTTTCCGCGACATCGGTGAAGCCACTGCTCTCGGCGATGATGATGCCGATACCGCCATCATTGTCATTCACATTGACCGGCAAGTCAGCCGTAACGAGGCCGTGATAATTGGCCGAGGTGGTGCTGCTGGTTGTGATGACGATGCGGTCATTGCCGGTGCCGATGTTTTCCACCTCAGTATCGTCCGTCGCAGTGACGGTGATGGACTGGTTGGTGTGCCAATCTGCATCCGTGAACGTCAGTGTGGCTGGCGCGATGCTTACCTCGCCATTCGCACTGGCAAAGGAAACGTCCACGCTGGCTCCCAGTGGCAGCGGCGCGGAAAGTCGCAGGTTGATCACGTCCGTGACGCCACCCTCGTGCACCCAGGTGCCGGAGCTGGATTCGGAGATGACGAGCATCTCGTTTTTAGGCTCATTTTCGACAAAAGAGACCAGTGTGGGTGCGACAGCCACACCGCCATAACCCGGCGCGGTGGCCGTGACAGCATAACGAACGCCACTGTAGGCCATCTGGCTGATGTGCTGGTTGTTCACGCCCATCAGGGTGAGATTGATGCCGGTGTTCCAGTTGGTACTGTCTAGCAAGATCGTCGCAGGCCAGCCCATGAGCGTAGAGCCGCCGTTGGTGGAAAAGCGCACCGCCGGCGTAGCGCTGCCATTTCGGAAGATGAAGTCAGCACCGCTAACGCCGGGCGCGGCACTCATCGGCCCGAGCGTCATCCAGGTGTAGCTGTAGAGGTGGTTGATCTTGGAGACCTCGGCGGACTCCGTGGTGGTCTGCATTTCCGGCGCGAAGAGGCCTGCCTGCGATAGCTTTCCTGGCACAGTGAAATCGGGGTAGAACCAGTTAAACACAGACGGCGCATCAAGCGGCGACTGGCCGAGATTGGTGCGCAACGACTCAATGCGGAAGCGGAACGGCCCGTCCGGCCATGCGGCGGGTTTGGCAGGTGGGGAGAGATTGTAGGAGCCAAATTTCGCAAGTTCCGTGGCGGGATACTTCGACATCGGCGCGTCGGTTTCGGAGAAGCCGGTCTCCATCGTGGTTAGCAGGCTCACTGGAGCGCCCGAGTAGGCTTTAAACTGGCGCAGGATATGCGCGAAGTGGATCATCGGCTCCTTAATCTTGCCGTGGGAGATGGCGTTGTCCGCGAGCTGGAGGCTGCGGGCCTCGTAATCGAGCAGGATGGCCTTTGCCACTGCACCGAGGTTGCCGTTGCTGTCACGGTAAGCCTTCTGCACGCGGTAGATGTAGCCGGCAGAGGGATTTGAGGTGACGAGGCGCTGGATGAGCCAGCGGGAGATATTGATTGGCGTGTTTGTGTGACCGGGGCGTGCGGGAGAAACCTCGTCGTAGGCCGGATAAGTCGAGTCAGTGCTGCGACCGGCGAGCATGTCGTGGGCTTTGACGACTTCCTCCATGGCCTTCGTATGAGTGACGGCATCGCTCATCGCAGTGATGTTCGTGAGCGGCAGCGGGAGTTCCCCGTGCTTGCCCGCAAAGAGAGTCTTCGCATTGAAGTCATGGAAGGTCGTGGTGGCCGTGATGACCGGCGCTGTTAGACGTCCGATGGCGACCATGGGCGTCGTCCAAGGTGCCTGCCAGAACAAGTGGCCGTCTTGTCGGCCGAACCAGGTGTTGTTCCCACTGCCATTGGGATAAGTCGTGGGCGAGATGCGCTGGTCTGTGGTGGTGACACCGCCATAGCCGACATTGATGCCTGCCCGGACCGTTCCGTGGCGTGCACCGTGCGAGAAGCCGGTGAAGACTCGCGCCATCTCGGAGATGTCGTTGTTATCATAAGTTGCGATGGGCAGGCCCTCGCTGCTCAGAATGAGGCTTCCATCGGGGTGCCGCAGCACCAGACCGATGGAGAAGAGCTGCATGATTTCACGCGCGTAGTTTTCATCCGGGCTGATGATGATGCCGCCGCCCGCGTCATAAGTGGCGCGATTGGCGATGCTGGTGAGGTAGATGCCCATCATTGGGTTCAGCGTCACCTTCTCCAGCAGGTCGCGGTATTTGCCGAAAGCCCCCTGGGCAAGCATGTCCCACCAGTTCGCCGCGCCGTAGTGCCACTGGAGCACGCCAGCGTCGCGCTCGGAAATCACGCAAATTTCGCTCAGTGCCTGGGCCATTCGCTGGCGCAACTGGTCCTGGCTCTGGAGTATCATCGCCCACCACTCGCGGCGGCGGTTGGGGGAGTTCTGCGGGTAGTTGCCACCGGGATCGTTTGTGTTTGGGCTGCCGCTGTTGGCCACGGGCATGCCATTCACATAGGTGACGCCCACGGTGCCACCGGCCTGAAGGGGATCGTTGTTGTAATTGATCGGTTTGTTCCCGCGCAGCGCGAATTCTTCCATGTCCGCGGCCACCACGAGCTGCTGGTAATTGATCGAAGGCGTAAGCGCGGGATTCATCTGCCGGTCCATCCACGCAGAGAGGCCGTCGATGTAGGTGCCGCCACCAGCGATGGCCGCATCACACTCGGCGCGGATCTCGGTATAAAGCGCCGTCGTGCCACCCATCGTGGCCTGGTTCATGAAGCGCCAGATTTCCCGCTCCAACGCGTCGCCGGTGGGTGGCTGCCACCCTGCGCCTATGACGGGAGCTTTGAGGTCATCGTTATTCGGCTCAAACGAAGTCGAGCCGACCGCCTTGTTGAAGTAGCCAAAGATTTCTTTGTTAGAAAAATTGGCGCTGCTAATCGCGCAGCCAAGACTGCCGCCAACCAAGGCATCGAGAAAACCCTGGTCAGACGACATGAAGCCCGGCTTGTAAACGACGTTGTAGTTGAAACCAGACACCTGGCCATTCGGCAGGGCGGGCGCGAGGTCCTGGTCCGGGCCGTAGCGGATGTAGGCCGTGTTTTGCTCGGAACTGAGGTTGTTAAAGACGACGGAGATCGAGGCGCTCGTGTTGTCTCCATTGAGGAGGGCGGTGGCGTAACCTGATGCGGTGGAGACGATGCCTTCTTCACGCCCGAGGAAAGCGACGTAGAGCTTGCGATTGGCGGCGTTGTTCGGGTCAGCGTCTTTCAGGCTGATGGTGGCAGATGGGACGGCGATGCCCGCGGGAGCTCCGGGTAGGGCGATGCTGACTTTGAGCATCTCAGGCACTTCTTCCACAGCGTCAGGAGCAGCAGCGACTCGGGCCACGGTGTATGGGACAGTGGTGCCTTCGTTTGCGGGGAGTGTGACACTATGGGTCGGGGTGCCAGCAAGGTTTTTGAAAATGAAGTCCCCTGAGCTGGCGTTACTTTTGGTGACATCGGATGTTCCTGGCAGTCCGGTGAGATCGACGGTGAGCGGCATGGTGCCGTAGGTGCGGCGGAGCTGTATCGTGGCATGGGTACCTTCTTTTTCATAGGCCTCGGCCACGCCGGGTGTGGCCGTGAGGCTGAGGAGTGACTTCATGGTCTCGAGGTCACTCGCAGCACCACCGGAGGCATTGGGAGCGATATCGGTCCCGAGCTTCGCCTCCGCCCAGTCTGAGACGCCGTCATTGTCGGCATCATGATCTTTCGACTCGATGCGGTAGAATCGATACTCTGTGGCCGGAGGTTTGGGGAAGACCAGACTGTCGTGTCCATCCGCGATGGCGACTTTGCTGATGCCTGCAAATTCACTCCACTGACTGCCTGGTTCGCCTGGAGGGGGACCACCTGGGCTGCTGGACTGCCAAAGTTGGTATTCCTTACCTTTCTTGGCCTCACTATTCATGATGAGCTTAGCCCCACCGATAATCATGTTCCCGACTTTGA
>JBIKIA010000659.1:0-2890 GCA_044361885.1 Prosthecobacter sp.
CCTGGCATATCCTGGGCCGCTGGCATCAGGGCATCGCGGGAGCCAACAGCTTTTTGCTGGCCATTGCGCGCTTGGTTTATGGAGACATCCCAGAAGCCTCGAATGACAAGGCGGTGGAGTATTTCAAGAAGGCTATCTCCCTGCGTCCTGATCGTCTTATCCATCACATCGAACTGGGGCGAACCTATGCCCAGATGGGGAAGAAGGAGGAGGCGAGAAAACTCCTCGAAAAAGGTCTCGGCATGCCCAACACGGAAAAAGACGACGCCGAAACCAAAGAACGCGGACGCAAGACTCTGGCGTCGCTTTGACTCAGCGAAGCTGTACGAGCAGCTCGCGCATGCGCAGTTCGATGTTCAGCAGGCTGGCCTGCACTTGGCCGAGCCATTGTTTATCAGTGCCCGCAGTGGACTGCTGGACGAGGCGGTCAGTGGCATTCAGCGCAGCGCTGAAGAGCGGGAGAGACTGCTCGAGATCAACGACGATGTATTGCCACGCGGACTTGTCCTGCACGGAGAATTGCTTCAGCACGTGGACAAGATGCGCGGAGAGATCAGCCACCGTGGAGAGAAGCTGGACGACGGCGGGGCGGTTTCGCACCTCGTTGGTCTGTGTGAGCAAGCGCTCAAAGCGGCGGAGTTCCTGCGCAAGAGCGATGGAGCGCTTGGTGGGATCTTGGGAGAGTTTGCCACCCACATCGGTGGTGGTGGTGCGGGACTTTGGCTCATCGAGATCGGCCAAAGGATTGCCGGTGACTTCGGTGGGCTCGAAGGGGTCAGCCATTCCGGGAGCATGTAGAGCGGATGGCGCGTTTTGATCTGGGTCGCTTGAGGCGAGGAGGAAATGCTTTCTCCGGGCACGTGCCTGACGCAACTGCATGGCGTCTTCCTCGGCACTGAGCTGCCAACGAGGGGCACTCACTCGGAGCTGAAGGTGCCAGGATTGAATGAGGATGCGCTGGGACTGCTCGTTGAACCACTCGAAGAAGAGCAGGTTCTTCAGTCCGGCGGGGTCAGGAAGGACACTGTCTGCGGAACGGCTGCGGCGGGGAAGTTTTAAGACACGGTTGGAGGCGGTCATCACTCCAGTGAATCCGATCTGGGCAAGTGACATCCAAGCCACGTCATCGAGGTCGGCGTTCGGGAGTGGATTATGAAAGTCCACCCGGCACCCGGCGATGTCGCGCATGAAATTACCCACAAGCTCCACGCGCACCGGTTGGCCCAGTCCCGCGAGGTGAAGCTGGCCGGTGACAAGACCGGGCACTTCATTGGAGAGATAGCCGCCGAGGAGGGAAGATTCGAGACAAAGGATCATTAGCGATTGTAAAATCTATAATGAGATGAAAGTTCCGGCAAGGTGCAAAGCGGCAAACACAGCTTTGATTTCAGGATTTTTGCTCAGCGAGTCCCCTCATTGACACCCACCTCGTACAGTGCCACAAAGCGCGCCTCGTTTTCCTGATGAAGTATCTCACCATCATCCGCCATGCCAAATCGAGCTGGGATCAACCTGGCCTCGCGGATCATGACCGGCAGATCAATGAACGTGGTCGGAAGGCGGCCCCGGCGGTGGGGGCGTTTCTCCATAAAACCTACTTTGGAGGCGCCGAAAGTCCGCCTTTGATCCCAAAGCCGGATCGTTTGGTCAGCAGCACCGCACTTCGTGCCCTGAGCACCGCCCAGATCATGCGTGAAATCATGATATTGCCGACAGAGAGCCTGATCCTGGATTCACGTCTCTATCTCGCGGAGGCCGGACAGATTCTAAACGTGGTCCGGGATCTAGATGAAAGCTGGCAGCATGTCGTGCTTTTCGGACACAATCCGGGGATGCACGAGTTCGCGGAGCGCATCCTCGCTCGTGCCCATGTGGCGAAGATGCCCACCTGCAGCAGCGTGCTGATGGCACTGCCCACCGAATACTGGGGACTGGCTGAGTGGAGCACGGCCCAACTCATCGGCCACATCACGCCAAAGTCACTGGAGCGCCGGTTCCCGGAGCTTTATCAGGGGATTTCCCGCGCCGATGGCGACGATTGAGGTCCTCAGGCCTTCTGGAGGAAGGTGAAGACGACGACTCCGAGCAGGAGGAAAAAGGCAGCGATAAACATTCCGGTAAGCATAGCGGGGCGTCATTAATGCAGAACAAGCTGTCCGCCAGTGAAAATTTGCGTTGCAAATGTTCGAGGAACCGCCACTTTCGCGGCCCCTATGGCAAAAACCTGCTGGCTCGAGCGCGAAAAGCGCAAACAAAAAACTGTCGAAAAATACGCTAAGCTCCGCACAGAGCTGAAGGCGAATAAGGATTATGTGGGTCTCTCCATGCTTCCCCGCGACTCAAGTCCAACCCGTCTGACGAATCGCTGTCGTGTGACAGGTCGTCGTCGTGCTTACATTCGTCGCTTCCAGATGTCCCGTCTGACTTTTCGCGAGATGGCCAACGCCGGCCTGATTCCCGGAGTCACGAAGTCGAGCTGGTAAGCTGCGATCTTTCGCCGCAGACGTCATCAATTCCAGGCCCAGGGATATCCTCCCTGGGCTTTGACGTTGTAAGGCACAGGTGCTGAAATCTGTCCTCCTGACTTGATGCCCACCTACTCATACATCGCCGAAAACCCCGACGAAGGCTGCCCACGCTGCCGACGCGGCTTTGATCTCCGGCGTCCTATCGACCGTGAGCCGCTCACCCAGTGTCCCCTGTGCCGTAAGCCCGTGAAAAAACTCATCACCAGCTTCAGCGTGCCGAAAGTCACCAAGCCTGTCTCCATCTCCGATGCGAAGAAGGCCGGCTTCACCATCCTCGAAAAACGTTGCGATGGTAACTACGAGAAGCTCTAGCCGGAGTCTTTTCTTCCTTCCCTCATGCTCCTCCTCCTCGCCAACGCCTC
>JBIKIA010000660.1:0-2887 GCA_044361885.1 Prosthecobacter sp.
TCTCGATGATCGATGGTTAGCTTTCTTGGCCTGAAGTTGTGACTCTTACTTATCTCAAGTACATGCCTTCTTCGAAGACTGCGCCTCACTCGCCCCAGGCTGAACGGCGAGTAATGACGTGAACAAGTCAACAGAGGAGGCGGGCATAAGAGTCACCTTCGCCGGACCGCTGATCATCTTCTGCGCTTCCAGCACGTCGAAGACCGCTGCCGCCACTTCGGGATCATTGGCGATGCTTTGCAGCGCGTCCCCGACGATCTGCGGGCGTATGGCGGCCGCTTTGGCAAACTCCACCGCCGCCTGACGCTCGGCGCTGCTGGTGATCACACTCACCTGGTTCACCCCATCCTGCTTGATGGCCGAGGTCACCTGGCGCAGGCGGTTCACGACCTTACTCTCGATCTGCTTGATCATCATCGTGTCCCGAAAGTGGACTTTGCGGATGTACACACTGCCGAGCTTGTAACCCCACTCGTGGGACTTCGGTGTCACCTCATTGCGCACCGTGTCACTCATGACGTGGCGGTTCACCAGCATCTTGGCAAGCGGCAGGTTGCTCAGGCAGCGCACCGTCGAATTGCTCACGTTGGCAGAGAGAGAGCCGCGCGGGTCCGTGTTCTTGAATAGGAACGACACCGGATCACTGACAAACATTTCATACCAGATGCCGATGCCCATGGGCGCACCCTCCTCGGAGTTCACGGGCTGGCTGCGCAGATAAATCTGGTCCAGACGCATGTCCACCTCATGGCAGGTGCCCAGCCAGTTCACCAGGAAAGAACGCCAGCCGAGCTTGAAGGGCAGGATGTGCAGGCCCGGCTCATCGAGCGTGCCGATGACCTTGCCGAACAGGACATACACCTGATAGCGACGCTCCTGCACGATGGCATAGAGGCCCAGCAGACGAGCCAGCCATAGAACGAGCGGCACGGCGATGGTGCAGCCCACAAAGGTTCCTATGATGGCGGTGAGGAATTGGACAAAGGGTTCCATAATAGGTTCGTCGTTGAAAATTAATGATGCTTGGTTTCCACAAAGACCTGGCTGGCCTTGTCAAACAATGAGAGCCGCACATTGCGGACGTACGCCCGCAGCGCCTGACTGCCGCGAGATTTCAGATCCAGCAACTGCGCCGCCAGCCGGCTCAGCGGCTCCACCTCCGCCTGCGCCTTCAGCGTCTCGATCTCCACTGCACGCTGCGACTGCACGATCTTCTGGTCCGCAGCCGCCTGCGCCAGACTGATGTCCGAGGAGACTTGGTTGTAGGCCGTGTTGATCGCGGCCAGCGCGGACTCCACCTCATGCGGTGGGTCGATGCCCGTGATCAGGGAGGCATCCAGCACGATGCCGTAGCGCGCAGAGGACGATAGGCACTCGCGGTCCATGTGCTCATTCAGGTCACGCATGTTCTTGCGGATGTCATTGATGGAAATGCCGATGGCTGCCGCAGACTCAGGCTGCGTCGGGTCAGCCGAGGCCGCGCGCGGCGCCTCGAAGTTGGCGATTCGCTCACGCAGCACGCTGACAAAGTAACCCATCACATGCGCATACGCGTTCTTCACCCCGAAGACGAAAGCATATAGATTACGGTCAGACACGCGGAAGCGGATCTGTCCATTAAGCCCCACATTGAGCTGATCCTTTGTCACCGCTTCAAGGATGCTGCCCGAGGCATTCGCCGTCGGCTCATCCGGGTCCCAGGCCATGTTCACCGTCCCCGTGGCGATGCTGACTTTATGCACCTTCTCCCACGGCCATTTGAAATACGGTCCACCGGGCTGGATCACGCGCACCTGCGGATACGAGTAACGCTCCGCCTGCTCCGGCGTGAGCTGCTGGGAGACCGGGTCATCCAACGTCGTCAGATTCCCCACACGGATCGCGCGGCCAAAGCTCGTTTTCACCGCACGTTCATTTTGATTCACCGTGTAGAGCCCCGCAACCAAGTAGCGGATGAGGAACCAGAGAATGAAACCAATCAAGCAACCAAATGTAATGGACATAGGCGTGGGGAAGACAAGGCCGAGTGTGCGGAGCCCACACCCCTTTGCCAACTACAAAGCCGGGCAGATTATATAATCATCCACTTTCAGCAGATTCAAAATTCGCTCTATGCTTTAAAGTGGAGGGGATTCGCGGCAATCAGATTACAACACCACAGTCTCACTACGAGGTGATCGTATTCGCAGAAGTTGCGGCGACGAGAGCCTCTCAGACTAGATCTGTAGCATGAGAATGCGTAGATGGTGTTGTGGCCTTCGGGGCTGTTGCATGGATGCACCACTGCCAAACGCGGTGCTACCTCCTCATACTCGGAGGTGGTTCAGCCTTCTTCACCTTGTTATTGCGGCTGAAGATGCGGCTGAAGATGCTCTCTTTCCTTTTCTCTTCATCAGCAGCGAGTTGATCGGCGGCTTCAGAACTGCGGGCAGCCTGAATGTTAACATCTTCCGGGAAACGCTCAGCGACATCGGCTCCGACCTTGGTTCGGTAATCCTCTTTGGCAGAGCTGATCTTCAAATCATTCTCATTCGTCACCACAGTGGGCTGGATGAAGATGATGAGCTCTTTACGCGAGGTTGTGTTGTTGGTGCGCTTGAAGAGATGTCCCACCGCAGGAATGCGGCTGAGGAAAGGCGTGCCTGAAGTACCATTGTCCTTGGTTTCAGAGATGAGACCTCCGAGCACGATGGTGTTCTTGTCTCGCACGTTCACGGAGGTGACGATCTGCTCGGTGGCGATGATGGGCACGGTGTTGTTTGCGATGACGGTGGTGTCGATCACCGTGTCGTTGATCTGCGCAATGGTGAGGTTGACCTCTCCGTCTTCATTGATGAGCGGCACGACTTCGAGCTTCAGCACCACATCACGATACTCGATGGTGGTG
>JBIKIA010000147.1:0-9777 GCA_044361885.1 Prosthecobacter sp.
GGCTAAGCCAACCGAGGACCCTACCTCCACCGAGATCATCAGCGTCACTTCGGAAGGTCGATTCCGGCCGCAGCGCCGCACGCCGAGTGGCTCCGAGACGAGCGTGGTCACCGCGAAGCAGCTCTTCTCACGCGGCGGTCGTTTTGCTCGCTCCTACGGCACACTGGTTCATGCCTTTTTCGAACAGATCGAGTGGCTGGATGAAACGGATGTCGCCACACTGGAGAACCTTTGGGCTGCCCTACCCTGCGCCGATGAGAGCGTCCGCGCTCGCGCTCAGGATGAGGTCCGCCACTGTCTCGAGGCGCCCGCAGCTCGCGCCATTCTCAGCCGTCCTTCACCACAAGCGGAGTGCTGGCGGGAAAAGCGCTTCGAAATCCTACTGAAAGGCGAGTGGCTCTCCGGCACCTTTGACCGCGTGATGATCGAGCCTGATCGGGCCACGATCCTCGACTTTAAAACCGACAAAGTGGAGACCGACGAAGCCTTCGCCGCTCGCGTGGAAGGCTACACGCCACAGCTACAAACCTACCGCGAGGTACTCTCCCGCATGACCGGACTCCCGCAGACGGCGATTCACTGCCGTCTGCTCTTCACCCACCGGCGCGAAGTGGCGAAGGTTTAGACGTTGAAGCGCCACTCCACGACGTCGCCGTCGCGCATGACGTATTCTTTGCCTTCGATGCGCCACTTGCCGGCCTCACGAGCTTTGGCTTCGGAACCGAGAGCCACGAGGTCATCGTAATGCACGATCTGGGCGGCGATGAAGCCGCGCTCGAAGTCACCATGAATGACACCAGCGGCCTGCGGGGCTTTCATGCCCTTTGTGATGGTCCAGGCACGGGTTTCTTTTTCACCTGTGGTCAGGTAGGTCTGGAGACCGAGCAGGGCATACACGCTCTTGATGAGCTGATTCACGCCGCTGTCCGTGACGCCGAGATCAGCGAGGTAGGCCAAGGCATCTTCATCGGGGAGATCGACGAGTTCATTCTCAATCGCAGCGCTGACGACGCAGGCACTGGCGGCATGCGCGTGGCTGACGTATTCGCGGACTTTCGACACGAGCGGGTGTTTATCCGGCTCCTTCGACGCGGAGGCGAGGTCGGACTCGGCCACGTTGCATGCATAGATGCAAGGCTTGCCGCTGAGGAGGAAGAAGGACTTCAGGACCTTCTTCTCTTCATCGTTCAACTCCAGAGTGATGGCAGGCTTCATGGCATCGAGATGCGGCATGAGCTTTTGGCAGAGCGCGTTTTCGGCCACGGCCTCTTTGATGCCGCGCTTTGAATCTTTTTCGGTGCGGCTGAGGCGTTTGCTCACGCTGTCCATGTCTGCAAGGATGAGCTCAGTATTGATGACCTCAATGTCGCGGATCGGGTCCACGCTGCCAGTGACATGGGTGATGTCGCCATCTTCAAAGCAGCGCACGACATGGACGATGGCGTCCACTTCACGGATGTGGCTGAGGAATTTATTGCCCAGGCCTTCGCCCTGGCTGGCACCCTTTACGAGACCGGCGATATCGACAAACTCGATAGCCGCTGGGACCAGCTTGCTGGAGCCGCTGATCTTGGAAAGCACGGCGAGTCGCTCATCCGGCACGATGACGACGCCCTGATTGGGCTCGATGGTGCAGAATGGATAGTTCGCTGCCTCCGCCTTGCGGGTGCGGGTTACAGCATTGAAGAGAGTAGATTTGCCTACGTTTGGGAGGCCGACGATTCCAGCTTGGAGCATAAGGGGGTCGAGAGTAGCGGAGCGTCGGGCCTGCGCGAATGAAATGTGGGCTTATTACCGAGGCGATAAACCAGAGCGGGAGTAGCGTTTCGTCTCACCCATGAATCGCCGCCACTTCCTCCAGTCCACCTCAGCCGCTGTCGCCACCTTCGGTTTTCCCGCCATTCTGCGCAGTGCTTCACCAAACTCCATGCTCCAAGTCGCCAGTGTCGGCGTGGCCCGCATGGGCGGAAACACGATGCGCAGTGTGGCCACGCATAAGCAGGTGAAAATCGTCGCGATCTGCGATGTGGATGCGAAGCACATGGCCATGGCGGCGAAGGATTTCCCCGAGGCAAGCCAGCACAAAGACTGGCGCGAGTTGCTGGCAAAGCACGTGGACAAGTTCGATGCCATCACCATCGGCACACCGGATCACAGCCACGCGGGGCCCTGTGTGACCGCATTGCGCGCGAAGAAGCACGTCTATCTCCAGAAGCCCATGGCACCGACGCTTCATGAGTGCCGCGTGATCACACAAGAGGCGGTGAAAGCAGGCATGGTGACCCAGCTCGGCAATCAAGGCCGCTCCAGTATCGAGGCGCGAATGACTGTGCAGATCATCCAAAGCGGGGCCATCGGCAAGGTGAAGGAAGTCATCATGTGGGAGAACAAGCCGCTCAACTGGTGGCCGAAGAATACCGAACTGCGTGCCAAGCCGGATGCTCTACCCGAAGGTCTCGACTGGGATCTCTGGTGCGGTGTGCGGCCACCGGTGCCCTTCCTGGAGCAAACCTATCATCCGCAGAACTGGCGCGCATGGTATGACTTCGGATGCGGTGAGATGGGCGACATGGGCTGCCATCACTTCGACACGACTTTTGATGCGCTGAAACTCGCGCAGCCGACTCGTGCCCGCCTCACCCATGGCGGCAGCAGCGGTCCACTCTGGGGTGAGAAGCGCATCGTCGAGATCGATTTCGAGGGCAGTGAATACACCGCCGATGACACCCTGCGCGTGACCTGGAATGACGGCGGTGTCGCGCCCGACATGACAAAGGTGAAGATGCCGAAGGTGCTCACGAAGTTCCCCGCCTCTGGCACCTTCTTCGTCGGCACGGAAGGCAGTATCTTCAAGCCCTATGGCCAACGTCCCTTTGTGCTGCCTGAGGAAAGCTTCCCCGCCGAGAAATATCCGAAAGGCCTCAAAGGTCAGGACCATTATCACGACTGGGTGGACGCCATCCTCGCAGGCAAGAAGAGCTGCGCCGACTTCAGTCACGGTGGCCCGCTGACCGAAAGCGTGCTCGTCGGCACCATCACGGATCGCTTCCCCGGGCAGTGGCTGGAGTTTGATCGCGAGACCTGTCAGATCAGCAATCACGAAGCCGCCAATAAACTGGCCAAGCGCGACTATCGCGACGGCTGGAAGATCGAAGGACTTGGCTGATCCCAAGACGCCAGATCAAGGTTTCTTCAACCGTTCGAACATTTCGCGCACGATTTCACCACGCGTTTTGTTTTCAAACGGCTCATCCAGAAGTGCGTCGTAGTCTTTGAAGATACCCTTCGTGCCGAAATACTGCGCTGCGGGCATTGCCGGATGATCCGCGCACTCCGGGCAGAACGAGTTGAAAACCCGTTCTACTTTCCCGCAGCTTCAGCGCCTTCAGCAACGCCCCCTCTCGAACGACCTCCGCCGCCGTGCTCGAGCGCACGGGTTCGACCATGAGCGGTTTGCGCGCGACCGAATCCAGCAGTCTGGCGACTGCGCCTACCGGCGTAGGCGTGGTCGCCAGAGCACGTTCCGAGGTCTTGCGCAGGCCTGCCGCAGCCAGACTCTTCCACATGCCCAGTAGTGCCTCGCCGCGTGTTCGCTCCATCGGCTTCGATGCGGCTGCTTCGGCCTCGCGCACCACTTGGATGAGTTCCATCGGCTTCAGCGTGCCTTCACGCATCGCGGTGAGTCCCTTGCCCCAGGCGGCGCGGACGTCTTCGGTGAGCGGTTCATCGAGACGGGCGTTGTAGTCAGCAAAGAAGCCCATCGTGGCAAAATACTGCGCCGCAGCTACTCGCGGATCATCGGACGCGACATCCACATCGTTGAAGAAGCTCAGCATCACATGGTTCGCAGCCAGTTTGCGCAGCAGCAGTTCAGGATCGAGCTGCGCAGGCGTGACTTTGTTCTGAATCGCCAACGCAGCCGCATATCCGGCGGATTCGCAGAGGTTCATCCAGGTCGGCTCCAGGCGAATCGTTCCCCAGGCAACGTGAGTCGATGACAGGCACACCGGCACGAGCAGATTGTCCACGCCTTGAGGCAAGATCGCCCGATACGGCACCTGTCCGGGAAAGGTCTCCACATCGAGCATCATCTTGCCTTCCTCCAGCGCACCTTCGATGTGACGCGACGTACAGGCATGCGTGTCGAGATACCACTCCGTCACGCCGATGCTGTCCTCATGCACGGGCGCTCGCTCCAGGCCATCGGCGAGCATCGCATCATGCTGCGTGAAGATATAGCGCCCGGTGATGCGCCGCGCCTCGCGCACATCAAACTCATGCGGACGATGCCCGTTGTCGGTAAACTCATCCTTCGCCAAACCAAACTCACGCCACGACTTCTGCCGCGGCGTTTCCACCGAGGTATCGTTCTGCAAAAAGTAGAGCAACGCCAAAGTCGTGTCCCAAAACGCATCCATGATCCTCTGCCGCCCCGTCCAATCAGCCTCCACATAGTCCGTCTGCATGCCCACGACCTGCGGACGATTCCAGCCACGCTTCGCATTCGGGATCGGCGAGACGATGGAGCCGTGCTCGAGCAGTTTGAGCTTCTCAGGATCGTAATTGACCGGCTTCTCCACCGGCAAACGGTTCGCCGGATCGGAGCTGAGGATCGTGCGGTAGTTAAATGCCTGCACAAAGCCATCCCCCTCGCCCGTGCTCTCCGGCTGCTTGATGCGCTGAAAGCCGCTGAACTTCCGCAGCTTGAGCTGGTGATGCAGCTCCGCCGCCCGCGACAGTTCCGGCATCGACGCCGCCTTGACCGGCGACATGAAGATCACGCCCGCATGAGGCTCGTTGAACTCATCGCGACTCTCTCGCCCAACTCGATACGGCACCTTAGCCATCGCTGCGAGATCGCCCTCGTAACTGCAATCGGCGAAGACCTTGGCTTGAACCTCGTCAGCTACATCACCTTCCAAACTCATGAAAGTGACCGACTGAATAATGCTGCCCTCACGCTTCACGGATTGCGGAACGCGATATTTGATGACGCGAATGCGCGGTTCCTTCGCCACCAGATCGGTGAGGATCTTCTCCGCCACCTTCGGTTCGAACTTGCCATTCGTATGACCACTCTTGCCCGGCAACGCATCGCGATACAGCCGTGAGTCGTCTCCATAGGTCGTGCGGTAGTGATCAAAGATCGCCTGCCGCGCCTCATCATAAATCGGCGAGCGCTTCCACTCCCACAGCGTGTCCCATACACCGAGCCCGTTGGAGAGAATGCCGCCGAGATGACCATTGTGATTCACCGACACGACGCTCAAGCCTTCCCTTGCAGCCCGTACCGCCATCGCAATGCCACCCGGCGTAGCTTCATAAACGCAAAGATCGGCCTGGAGCGTTTCAGCACGCGCAAGCGATACAAAAGCGAGAGCGAAGAAGGTGAGAAGCAATTTCATGATTTAAAATTAAGGCACTCGCACGACTTCGCTGGGAGGCGATTCGTTGCCACCAACGTCGAGGAAGGTCAGTGTGTAGCTGTGTGGTTCTTTCGATTGATCCACGAGGCTGTGAACGCGCAACTCCACGGGCGTCGAATCGCGGCCGGTGGAGATGAAGGCGTCTTCATCAATGCCGATCTCCTTCCACAACTTGCCATCACGATGAAGGTGGATGGCTCGCAAGCCGCCAACTAGGTTTGGGACAATGAGCCAGTCGAGCTGAACGCCATTAGCGTCGCGTTTGGCCGTGAGCGTGGGCGCTTGGAGTGGTGGAGACTTGGGCTTCAGCGTACCATGCTCGGAAAACTCCCGCCACAGTGCGGCGAAGGAATCGTTGGGCTGCCAAGGGACAGAAGCATCCGTAGAAGGCCCGGCGTTGGCTTGACCTGAAAGCTCGGCATCAAAGAAATTGATGCTCATCAGCCGTGAATCATCGCAGCCATGCTCGGAGCGTGGATCAATGACGCGGCAGACCTTGCCGCCTTGCTCGCGTAGTTCGCGATACATCGTATTCATCGGTTCCCATGAAACGAAATGGCTGGAGGTGGGCACGGACTCGCGCTTTCCCCACACGAACAGCAGCGGCAGTTCGCGGACGATGGGGCCGAACTTCGTGCGAAAGGCTGGATCACCGAACTGCTTGTGACAGCCACCACGAAATGAAGCCGCCAAGACGCGCTGCGGATGCCTCACGATCATCTGGGCAGACCAACTGGAGCCGCCGGAGTGTCCCCACAGCACCCATGGCGAGGCTTTCAGCTCAGGCCGTTTCGACCGCTGCGCGAAGTCCTCCAGCGCGGTGAACAAGGCGCGCTCAGATCCGCTATCGGGGTTGTTCCATTCATCGCAATTGCCCGCGACGTGATACATCGGCACCAGCAGCGCGGCGTCATACTTTCGCGCCAGCGCCCGCCAGTGCCAGTCGCCCGTGATCGGCGGATGCTTGTCCGGTGAGGCATTGGTGCAGCCATGCTGATGAATGATCACCGCTTTGATTGGCTTCGATGCATCAGGAATCCAGCAGGAGAACTCCGCGTGCTGAAAGCGATCCTTCTCACCCGGCGGCACGATGCGATCGAGCAGCAGGCCGTCTGGGGCCGCAGCCAGGCTCGTGGCTATCAAGAATACGAAGAGGAGTTGTTTCATGAGATTAGCAGGCTAGATCAACAAAGAGAACGGTGCGTGACTCGCCCGACTTCAGCGTCACCTCGAGGCTGTTCTTGCCCTCGCGCAGCAGTCTGACCGGAATGGTCCACGCGCGCAGTTCATCCGGTTTCGCGATCATGGATGGATAAAGCACAGCAAACCGCTCGGAGACATCGCTGGTGGCCGAAACAGCTTCTCCGTTAAACGTGGCCGTCCATTCCGAGTTCGCGAGACTCTGATCGGTCTGAATGCGCACTCGCGCATCGCCGCGCGGTGAGGCGAGGTCGAAGTTGAACTTCGCAGATTTATTCAGCTCGATCTTTCTCGGCACGGGCAACGGCTTCATGCCCGGAGCGCGCCAGCCGTTCGCGATGAACCAATGCTGCGACTCTTTGGCGAGCGCCTGCGGATCACGCAGAGCTTTGAGCGCCTCAAACGGCGGCTCGCCGAAAACACCGCGGCCTTCGCCCTGACCATGCTGGCGATAGTAGGCGAAGTTGAAGAGGCTAATGCCATCCGCGCCGCGTGCATACGCGAGATGCGCGGAGGTGTGCAGATGCTCGCGTGTGGCGCGGCGGAAGGGGAACACGTCGTAACCCGCCTGCACCTTGTCGCCCTTCCAGATCGTGTGGCACAGCTCGAAGTAGAGCGCGGCGCCTTCGGTTTGCTTTCGGATCGCGGCGAGATCGTGCTGCTGCGTGGTGAAGTAGTGGGCGGAGGCGTTCACCATGTCGAGACCGGCAGCGACGAGTTCTTTCATGTCGAGACCGAGTGCATCCAGCGCAGGCAAATAGCATGGCACGCGTGCACAGAGCCATTTTTTCGGCCCAAGCATCTGTCGCACTTCTTTGACGAGTCCAGCCATGATGGCACGGCGTTGATCGAGCGGCGTGTCGTCACGGAAGTAGCTGTAGAAGCGCAGGAAATCGAGTTCGAGTCCGTCGAGGTCGTAGTTCTCACACAGCTCGCGGATGAGCGCGATCTTTTGCGCCCGCACCTCCGGCACCGCGAAGTTTTGCACGAGATCGGCTCCTCGCTGCGAGCCGGGCTTGATGCGATACTCGGGATGCTCCGCATAAAACCTCGTCACGCTCATGCCGATGCTGCTGCCCGGTTTGTCGCCGGGCTTGGGATCGACGAACTCCTTGTGATGCGCGTCGTTCATCCGAAACGAGATGAACGCTGCCTGCTGGCGCTGTCGACAGCGGTCAATGAAGATCTTCACCACATCGCCGCCATTCAGCACGAACTGGCCGAACGAATCCGGCTTTTGCGCGTAGCGCTCCTTGATCCAAGCGTAGTGCTCCGGGATTGGCAGCACCTTACTCGGCCACATCGGCACCATGCCAAGTCCAGGTTGCAGGAAATGGGCATCCACCAGCCCCGTGACCTCATCCACCGTGGCTTCGAGCATTTCCTGGCGGAACGGTTCGCGGGCTTGGTGGAAAGGGCTGACGCAGGAGGTGATGTTCGTCGTGTCGTTGCTGTAGAGAACGCGAAAGGGTGCCTTGCGCGGTCCATCTGCTGCGATGAGCGGCGCGGCGGCAAGTGTGTGGAGGAAGTGGCGGCGGTTCATGGCAGCGATGCTTTCCAGCCGATTTTCAATTGCGTGGCGAGCTGCTGAATCGTCTCCATGTGCGCGGCTTCACCAGCAAGGTTGGTCGTCTCCTGAGGATCGTTGAGTTCATCATAGAGTTCGATACCCGCAGGCTGCTGCTTCAAATCATGCCACTCCGTGTAGCGCCAGTGGTCGGTGCGGATGCTGCGGCCGGTGTAGGGCGGCTTGCCGGTGCGGAGGTATTGGCTGAAGGCGGCTTTTTTCCACGGTTTGTCGGGCTTTTCGAGCAAGGGTGCGAAGCTGCTGCCTTCGAGATGTTTTGGCAACGGCAGAGCACATAGTTCGGCGAGCGTGGGATAAAGATCGACAAGCTCCACGAGCGCCCGCGAACGTTGGCCAACCGTTTTCATGCCGGGAAGGCTCACAATGAGTGGCACGCGCGTTCCGAACTCGAAGTTCGTCATCTCGGTGAAGACACCGTTCTCGCCGAGATGATAGCCGTGATCGCCCCAAAGCACGACGAGTGTGTTTTCGCGCAAACCGAGCCGGTCTAGCTCATCCAGCATGCGGCCGAGCTGCGCGTCCATGAAACTCACGCAGGCACGGTAGCCGCGGATGAGATTCAGCGCCATTTCATTAGACACTATGCCATTTCCAGGCACGGTGCCGTAGCTGCACAATTCGTAGTTGTTGTGAAAAGCAGGCTCAGGCACGCTCTTCGGGCGCGATGGATTCGCTGCGAGGTGGATGGTGTCCGCGGGATACAGTTCCCAATACTTCTGCGGACAGGTGAACGGCAGATGCGGCTTCACAAACCCGACGCCAAGGAAGAACGGTTTTCCATCGGCCTTGAGCCGCTTCAGCGTCTCAATGGCCTTCAATGCCGTCTGTGCATCGGGATAGGAGTCGTCAGCTTCATCAGCGGCTTCAAACGGAGCTGCACGCAGTTGCTTCGGCTGCTTGTCTTTTGGCAGCGCCTTGAGCTGCTTCACATAGTCGAGTGACTCTTTGCTGAACCAGTGCCTGTAAGGCTCACCGTGATACCACGCGGGTTCGCTCCACGACTGCGGATCATTGCCCGGCTCTTTCTCGCTGTGATGGAAGACTTTGCCAAGCGAGAGGCTGGTGTAGCCGTGGTTTTTGAAATGCTGCGGCAGTGTGACAACATCCGGCATGTTGGGACGCATGAAGTGCTGGTTGTCGAGCACGCCGGTTGTGTCCGGCCTTGTGCCGCTGAGCACGCTGCTGCGTGAGGGATTACACACGGCAACCTGGCAGTAGGATCGCTCAAAGAGCATGCCGCTGGCTGCCAATCTGTCCATGCTGGGCGTCTTCATGTGCGTGGCTCCGTAGCAGCCGAGTTCCGGGCGCAGATCGTCCACGGCGATGAATACAACATTTGTCAATGCAGCCATGACTTGCAGACACAGAGTCAACCAGATGAGTATGAGGCAGGGCAGATGTGTCATTTTGATGATGACGTAAACGCCTGGCTCTTGTTGCTGATAAATGAAGATAGCCATCTCCATTTCCCGTACTGACCTTAGCATGGCTGATGGAAGCGCTGAAAACATGGTATAGCGATCGCTGTCCGCCACCCTCTTCATTGACAAGGCACAGCCTGCG
>JBIKIA010000661.1:0-2872 GCA_044361885.1 Prosthecobacter sp.
CCCGCCTCAGCCTCGAAACTCTTTAAAGCCACACCACACTTACTCCATGAGACGCTCCAAAGTCCTCGCCAAGCTCCGTGCTGGCAAAGTCGCCCGCATCTGCTGCTGCGGCTCGCCCATCGCCTTCTTCCCGGCCATGGCTGCCCACTTTCATTACGACGGCATCTGGCTCGATGGCGAGCATCGCGCCTGGGAGGCTCGTGAAATCGAAACCATGCTCGGCCGTCATCACGCCGCCGACATCGACTGCATGTGGCGTCCGCCGACGAAGGAAAAAAACGGCCTCTACCGCCTCCTCGAAGACGGTGCTGCCGGCCTCATGATTCCCCACGTCGGCACCGCCGATGAAGCCCGCGCTCTTGTCAGTGCGATCAAGTTTCCCCCCTTAGGCGACCGCGGCTTCTGCGGTGGTGGGCGCGATGCCGACTACTGGATCGGAAAACCTGACGACTACACCGACGCAGCCAACCGCGAGACCTTCCTCACCGTCCAAATCGAAACGCCGCAGGCTCTCGAAAACGCCGAAGCCATCGCCGCCGTACCCGGCGTGGACATCCTCTTCATCGGCCCTGGCGACATGTCCCTGCGCCTCGGCTGCACCCCCGGCGTGAATGATCCCGTCATGATGGACGTGCAGAAGAAAATCGCCGCCGCCTGTCGCAAGCACGGCAAAGCCTGGGGCCGCCCCGTCGGCACCGCCGCCGATGCCAAAACGCTCATCGACCTCGGCGCTCAATTCATAGTCCACGGCAGCGAATTCGGTGCCGTCCACGCCCACTTCACCGCCTGCGCCGCCGACTTCGACTCCATCCTCGGCGAGACCGCCAGTGCGCCTGCGATTCCTGAAGGCAAAACCTACTGAACATCTCATGAATCTACGCCGTTTCGTTTGCATCGCAGCTTGCTGCTGGTCTTCCATCTCCTCTGCACAGCCCTCTGCGTGGATGGAACCCTTCCCGCCGCATAAGATCGCCGGAAATCTCTACTACGTCGGTTCCAAAGACCTCGCGTCTTATCTCATCACCACAACGGAGGGCCACATCCTCATCAACAGCAGCTTTGAGGAGTCCGTGCCGCTCATTCGTGCCAGCATCGAGAAACTCGGCTTCAAGTTCACCGACGTGAAGATCCTGCTCATCAGCCACGCGCATTCGGATCACTGCGCAGGCAGTGCTGAAATCATCAAACAAACGAAAGCACAATACTTCGTCATGGAGCAAGACGCCGATGCCGTGGAGAGCGGCGGCGCGAAGAAGTCACGGCTCAAGGCCGACTACACACAGTTTACACCCGCCAAAGTGGACCGCCGACTCAAAGACGGCGACGAAGTGAAGCTCGGCGGCAGCACACTTATCGCGAATCTCACACCAGGTCACACTCGCGGCTGCACCACCTGGACCATGAAGGTTGATGGACTCAACGCTGTCATCATCGGCAGCCCGAATGTGAATCCCGGCTACATCCTCGTGAACAACAAGGACTACCCGACCATTGCCACCGACTACGAACGCACCTTCCGCTTTCTCAAAGCGCAGCCCGTCGATCTCTTCCTCGGTGCACACGGCGGCTACTACGACATGAATGCCAAGCACACGCGTTTCCCCGTCGCAGGCGGCACCAATCCCTTCATCGACCCCGAAGGCTACCATCGCTACGTCGAGGATCGTGAGAAAGCCTTCCGCACTGAACTCATTAAACAGCAGGCCAAATAACCTCCACCCACTCCCGATCATGTCCATTCTACTTCGTCATTTCCTGTTCCTCGTCGCCTTCGGTTCGTCACTCTGTGCCCAAACACTTACCGTCACGACAGATCGCGCTGACGCCATCTACAAGCAGGGTGAAACCGTCACCTTCACGATCAAGCTCACACCAGCAGCGGATGCCGTCATTCCCTGGACCATCACGAAGGACGGCGTCGATCCTACCACCAGTGGCAAAGCGAAACTCACCAACGGCACCGCCACGGTCACCGGCAAACTCGACGAGCCCGGTTTTCTGCTCTGCCGCATCGGATTCGTCACCGCTGACAACAAACCTCTCAAAGCACTCGCCGGTGCAGCTATCGATCCGTTGCTCATTAAGCCAAGCATGAGCGTGCCTGACGACTTCGATGCCTATTGGTCCGCCGAGAAGAAAAAACTCGCCGCCGTGCCGGTGAACGCAAGGCTTACACCACAAGCCTCACCATCGAAGACGCTCGAAGTCTTCGACGTGCAGGCCGACTCCATTGGCAATCCCGTCAGCGCCTATTACGCACGGCCCATCGGCGCGAAGCCGAAGTCGCTGCCCGCCATCCTCACCGTGCATGGTGCGGGCGTGAGCAGTTCAGGCCTCGCCAGCGCCGCTAGCTCGGCTGCAGACGGCTTCCTCTCCATGGACATGAACGCGCACGGCATCCCAAACGGCAAACCGAAGGAGTTCTACGTAGCTCTGTCGAATGGCGAGCTGAAGGGTTATCCCACACGCGGTCGTGAATCGCGCGACACGATTTACTTTCACGACATGTTCCTGCGCCTCGTGCGTGCGATCGACTTCCTCACCGCGCAGCCAGAGTGGGACGGACGAACCGTCGTGGTGAAAGGCAGCAGCCAGGGCGGCTATCAGTCCATCGTCGCCGCCGGGCTCGATCCGCGCGTGACCTTCTTTGTGCCGGGCGTGCCAGCGGGCTGTGATCACACCGGCTTCAAAGCAGGCCGCATCAATGGTTGGCCGAAATTCATCCCCACTGGTCAAACCGCCACGCCCAACGTGCTCGAAGCTGTGCGCTACTACGACGCGGTGAACTTCGCCACACGCACGAAGGCTGCAGCGTTCTTCACCGTCGGCTTCATCGACGGCACCTGCCCGCCCTCCAGCGTCTATGCCGCCT
>JBIKIA010000662.1:0-2867 GCA_044361885.1 Prosthecobacter sp.
GGCATTGGCATTGTCGATGAGATCACGGTCGCTCTGACCAAACTCGCGCAGGTAATGACCGCGCGGGGCAGGGGAGTCGAGATCGGCGGCGCGGGGCCAGTCGCGGGCATTGGCTTGGCGTGACTTGAGGAATGCGGCTTTGTCGGTGATGCCGAAGTGTTCCGCCTCGGCTTTAAAAATGGCATCGCGGGCATCGGCAGCAGCCTTTTCCTCGCGAGGAATGGTCTGGTCGATGTCGTAACCGGGCACGTCGATGTAGTCGCGGTTCTGCCCCGTCTTCTTGAGTTCTTCGAGCGTGGGTTTTCTTACTGGGATCGGTGGTGGTGCTGGTTTGCCGGTCTTTTTCGTGTAAAGCCGCGCCACGGCGGGCACGACGACATGATCGTGGATGCCCGTGCGCGCGACGAACTCAATGCTGCGGATCTCCAGGTTCAGCTTCTCGATCAGCTCCTTGTCCTTCGCCTTCTGGGCGGCGGTGTATTGCTCTCGCAGCGGCTTGCTGCGTGCGGAGATGGCCTCGTAACCTTCCGAAGCTTTAGCGGCTCCGTCGAAGATCTCCTGCGCGCTGAGCAAATCCAGCGCATCGCTGAGTTTGCCGCGATACACGAGCTTCTTTGCCATCTCTGTGTCGATGCCCTTCCGCCGTGGCAGATCGGGCGTGGGATGGATCAGCGTGACGAAGCTGTCGTAGATCTGCTCCGCCGTCATGCGGCGCAAAATGGGGCCGGGGAAGTGATAGACCTCGCCTAGCACGGGCTCCGCGCGGGTGACTTCGTTTTGATAAGCCTGTGTGTTGTAGAGCACTCGGAGGAAGGCCTTCACATCGTAGCGGCTGGAGATCATGACCTGCTCCAGGTGCTTCATCAGCACGGGATTCATCGCCACGGTGCTGTCCATGAGTTCATCCACGGGCTCGATCAGGCCGAGGCCGAATACTTTCTTCCACAGGCGGTTCGCGATGACCGTGGTGAAGCGCGGATTCTCCGGCGAAGTCATCCAGTCGGCGAAGGCATTTAAGTCTCCCGCGACCGTCTTGCCAAGCATTGTGGAGGGCGTGATGACATCCTGGGGCTTCTTGTCCTTGTACTGATAATCATGCGGCAGCTTCAGCACTCTCGTGGGCAGCGCTGCCACTTTGCTGTAGCGAACAAAGTCGCCCAGGTTCTCCAGCACGCGTCCCATGTGGCGTGTGGCCACGGCCATCTCGGGCTTCTTTTCCGCTGCACGTTTCAAATTCAAAACCGCTCCCTGTTCGCCGATGCCGGTGAAGTTCGTCTCCAGCGGATAAGTGAACGCCGCCATCTGGTAGAACTGCATCTGCGTCCATTTGTCGAAAGGATGGTTGTGGCACTGCGCGCACTCGATGCGCGTGCCGAGGAAGACGCGGGTGGTGTTTGCCAAGTTGTCCAGCGGCATGCCGAGGTCGCGCATGTAGTAGCCGATGGCGGGATTGTCCCACACCTTGCCCTGCGCGGTGATCAGCTCACGCACGAAGGCGTCATAGGGCATGTTTTCCCGGATGCGCTTCTTCACATGCTCCAGATACGGCTTCGAAGTCATATCACCCTGCCCGCCATTCGCCCGCGACTGGATGCGCAGCAGGTCGGCCCAGAAGTGAAACAAGTGCTGCGCATAACCTTCACTGGCGAGCAGTTGGTCGATCAGCTTCGCCCGCTTTTCCTTGTCCTCGCTGGTAAGAAACGCCTGTGCCTCCTGCATCGTCGGGATGCGTCCGATGATGTCCAGATGTACTCGGCGGACGAAGGTTTCATCACTCGCCAGTGGATTGGGTGCGATTTGATTCTGCTGCCAGTCATTGGCGAGGATCGCGTCGATCTGCCGTGACGCCTCGTTTGCCGCAGCTAGAGAAGCGAGGCTGAGGAAGATGAAAAGCGCGTGGGAGAGGGACTTCATGAGGCTCGCAGGAAACGGCTGCGACCAGCCCCCTTTATCCGAACGCAGTGCTCATTTGACCTGCCTCTACTCGCGCCAGAAATGCTTCTTCGCCGGATCTCGGAAGGCATTCTCCAGACTGTTGAAGAGCGAGTTCAGGCGGGCCTCTTCCTTCAGCACATACTCCACGGTGTGCGCATGGGTGGAGACGGGATACGTTTTCACCACCTTCGGTTCCGTGAGCGTGGGGGAGATGCGTGAGGCTGCGTCCTGCATCATCTGGCGTGCTTTGTCGATGGCCTGCTGCCCCACAGCGACGGTCCCGGTGCCTTCGAGGCGCACGGGTTCCAGGTAGTAAAAGCGCACCGCAGTGTTCGAACTGAGCGTGAGGTTCACCTCCACCACGCGCGCCGCGGCATCGGCCACATACTCATGTTTGGAGAGAGCGATGATGTCCCGGCTCTTCACGATGTAGCGCCCGCCTTTCAGCGAGCCGGTCCAAACGCCGTCCTGGAGGAACTCCTCAGGCACCGCCTTGGCCTCCGTGGGTCCGGTAGTGCCGCCTCCCTGCTGTGCATGAATGAGGCTGCTGAACAATCCGAAAGTGGCGAGGAGGAGGAGGGTTTTCATAATCACACCGCAGCCTGCCAAACATCGCCTCATTTGTAAATCACTGAAGCTGATCGTGCTCCGAGGGTTGCCAGTCTTCCGCGAATGTGCCAACAAAGCCCTTCCACATGAGCAAATCCAACGACAACCAGCCTACGCGCTACGAACTCGCGCGCTACTGGCTCGTGTACCAGGCCTTCCTCGGCATGGAGGCCGTACTCAAGGTGCTGCCGATCACACTCATCTGGTACATAGGGCGCACGCTGGGCACCTTGGGCTGGTATGTCGCCGCCAAATACCGCCGTCTCATCCTGAGCAATCTGCGCATCGCCTATGGCCAGGAAAAAGATGCCGAGTGGCTGCGG
>JBIKIA010000663.1:0-2863 GCA_044361885.1 Prosthecobacter sp.
GCTCTTTGCCCATCACAACCCGCGTCTCGGTGGTGATCCACTGCACTTCCCCGGTGGGTTGGAGGATTCTGAAGCGCTCTGGCATGAACTGGTGAAGCGTCCGCAGGTCAAAGCCTACATCCACGGGCATATCCATCATCGAGACTTCAATTCACACCAAGGCATCCACATCCTGAACACGCCCGCGATATCGTATGTGGCGGACAAGAAAACCTCCACGACCGGGTGGACGATGACGAAGCTGAGTTCGACAGGCGGCAGCTTCACAACACATACTCATCTGACCGATCATGAATGGAATGGGATCAAGGTGGATCTGAAGTGGCGGAGCTGAGCAAGATCATCTCTGCGGCATCGTAGGTTTGCCGCGATGGCTTCCATGCTTCCAGAGATTCGCCTGACTAGGCGCAGTGTGCTTCATGCCGGCGGCATGGGGATGCTGAATTTTGGATTGAGCCAGCTCTCGGCACTCGGTGCTCCATCCAAGCCCAGCAGCATCGGTTTGGGCAAGGCGAAGTCGGTGATCCTCATCTTCAACGGCGGTGCCCCGAGTCACATCGACCTTTGGGACCCGAAGCCGGACGCACCGCCGGAGATTCGCGGCGAGTTCAAGACGATCAAAACGAACGTACCCGGCATCCACATCACGGAGTTGCTGCCGCAGATGGCGAAGCGCATGGACAAGCTGGCGCTGATCCGCAGCGTGCATCACGGGCACAGCAGCCACAATGGCGGCATGCATTGGGCCACGACGGGCAGGCCTTACCGAGTGGACAGCACGCTTATCAATCCAAGCCCCTCCGATCTGCCCGGCGTCGGCACCCTCTGTGGCTGGCTGGCGCAGCGTGACGGATTCAGCAAAGGCGTGCCGCCGTATGTGATCACGCCGTTCCCTCACTGCGACAGCAAGGTGTACCTCACGCCCGGTCAATTCGGTGGTTGTCTCGGCAAGCGCTATGATCCCTATGTGCTCGATGATGACCCCAACGCCGCCGCCTTCCGGGTGCGGAACATGGGGCTGGATGCCAGCCTGACACCCGTGCGTTTTCAGGAACGTCTCTCGCTGCTGAGTGACCTCAGCGCCGCAGTGCAGTCCATCACATCGCCGCAGGTCGCGGAGATCGATATCTTCAATCAACAGGCGGCTCAGTTGCTGCAATCCGGCAAAGCGGCGGAGGCCTTCGACCTCTCGAAAGAGCCCGACAAAGTGCGCGAGCGCTACGGTCGGCATAGCTGGGGCCAGTCGCACCTGCTCGCGCGTCGCTTGATCGAATCCGGCACACGTTTCGTCACCACGGTGAATGGTCCATCGATCACCTGGGACACGCACAAGGACAACTTCAACGGCCTCAAAAACCGCCTCGTGCCGCCAATGCAGCTGGCCTATGCGGCGCTGCTGGATGATCTGGAAGAACGCGGCCTGCTGGAAAGTACGCTGGTCGTGTGGATGGGCGAGTTTGGCCGCACGCCGAAGATCAATGGCGATGCGGGCCGCGATCACTGGCCGGGCTGCTACAGTGTGCTGCTCGCCGGAGGCGGCGTGCGCGGCGGCCAAGTCATCGGCAGCAGCGATGCGACGGGCGCTTATCCCAAAGAGCGGCCCATCGCACCAGCGGACATCCATGCCAGCATTTATGCGGCGCTTGGCTATGATCACCGTGAGATCAGCTATCGATCATCGGATGGCCGCCCTGTGGCGCTGACGGAAGGCGCGACCATTGGTGAGCTGTTTTGATCTCATTCTTCCTTATGCGCTTTCTCGCTTTCGCGGTCTGGTCCTTGTCCATTCTCAGTAGTTTTTCAAAGGAGACGATGAAGGTTGTACTCGCAGGTGACTCAACCGTGGCGACAGTGGTCGAAGCTCCGAAAGATCGGCCAACGCTTGCGGGGTGGGGGCAGATGCTCGGCGAGTTTATGCCAGAGGCGAAGGTGGTGAATCACGCGCGGTCGGGGACGAGCACGCTGAGCTTTCGCACGCTTGGATTGTGGGATCGGGTGTTGAAGGAAAAGGGGCAGTGGGTGCTCATCCAGTTCGGGCACAATGATCAGAAGACGACGGACCCGAAGCGCTTCACGGATCCAAAGACGAGCTATCGGGACAATTTGCGGCAGTTCATCACGGAGGTGCGCGCGACGGGTGGGCAGCCAGTGCTGGTGACTTCGGTGGCGCGGCGAAACTATGTGGATGGGAAGATGACGACGATCCTCACGCCCTATGTCGAAGCGGCTCAGGCGGTGGGTAAGGAAATGCAGGTGCCGGTGATCGACCTGCATCGCGAGAGCTTCGCTTTGTTTCAGCAGATGGGGGAGAAGTTCTGCCAGCTTTATGCGCCTTCAGAAACGGATCGCACGCACTTCTCTCAGGAAGGTGCGCGGATGATCGCTCGACTGGTGGCGGAGGGGCTCGTGCGTGAGGTGCCGGAGTTGCGTGATCATGTGCGGCTTGTGCCGCCAGCGCCTGCCGGGCTGCCGTTTGAAGTGAAGCTCACGACAGTGTCGAAAGGATACGATGGCAAGACCTGCTGGGTGCATCCGCGAGCGGGGGCGATCCCTGGCAAAACGCCGAGTGTGGTGATGACGATGCAGAAGCTGCTGCTCACGGGCAGCGATGTTTTTTATGCGCTCAATGACACGCGCACGGATGATCTCGGCGCGACGTGGAGTCCGATTACCGAGCACGCGAAAACATTGGGCCGACGCAACGAACCTGATGGCACCATCGTGGCGGCGTGCGACTTCACACCGAAGTGGCACGCGAAGTCGAGCAAGCTGCTCGGCATCGGCCACACGGTGCTTTATCGCGACGACAAGGTGGTGGAGAACCGTAAGCGCGAGGCAAGCTACGCAGTGTATGACGACAAGA
>JBIKIA010000677.1:0-2789 GCA_044361885.1 Prosthecobacter sp.
CTGAAGGCACGCGGCGTGAAGCTCGGCGTGATTTCAAACAAGGCGCATCGCTTCACCGTGCCGATGACGGAGCATTTCTTCGGCAGGGAGATTTTTGATCACATCCTCGGCCAACGCGCCGAAGTGCCGCGCAAGCCCGACCCCGCCGGTGCGCACGAGATGGCCGCCGTGCTCGGCGTGGATGTCACTGCATGCGCTTATGTCGGCGACTCGGGCATCGACATGGCCTTTGCCAAAAACTCCGGAATGCTCGGCATCGGCGTGAGCTGGGGTTTCCGATCTGTCGAAGAGCTGCGTGAACACGGAGCGCGGATGATCGTGGATCATCCGCGTGAGCTACTAACGCTCAGTTAAAGCAAAATCACTCCCACTCGATGCTGGCGGGCGGCTTGGTGCTGATGTCGTAGAGCACGCGGTTCACGCCTTTGACGCTGTTGAGGATCTTGTTGGAGGCGTTGCGGAGCACGCTGTAGGGCAATTCTACCCAGTCGGCGGTCATGGCGTCTTCGCTGATGACAGCGCGGAGGCTGATGGCTTGCTCGTAACTGCGTTCGTCGCCTTTGACACCGACGGTTTTGACGGGAAGGAGGGCGGCGTAGGCCTGCCAAGTCTGCTCATACCAGCCGCTGCGGCGGAGTTCGCCGATGAAGATGGCATCGGCCTGCTGGGTGATGGCGACGCGCTCGGGCGTGATCTCGCCCGGGATGCGCACGGCGAGGCCGGGGCCGGGGAAGGGATGACGCCACAAGGCGCGGTGCGGGATGCCGAGGCTGGCACCGAGGGCGCGGACTTCGTCTTTGAAGAGTTCGGCGAGTGGTTCGAGCACTTTGCCCTGCTCTTTGAGTTCCATGATGCGATCGACGCGGTTGTGATGCGTCTTGATCTTGCTGGCGATGCTGCCGCTGGTGGCGCTTTCGATAACGTCGGGATAAAGCGTGCCCTGGGCTAGGAGTTCGACGTTGTCGGCGACCTTCCAGAATTCTTCGACGAAGAGCGTGCCGATGATGCGACGCTTTTGTTCGGGGTCGGTGACGCCTTTAAGGGCACCGAGAAAGATGGCGCTGGCGTCGATCTGCTCGATGGGCACACCGACTTCGCCAAAGAGGGCTTTGACCTCGGCGGTTTCGTTCAGGCGCATGAGGCCGGTGTCGATGTAGATGCAGCGGACTTTGACACCAGCCTTGGCGAGCAACACAGCGAGCACAGTGCTGTCCACGCCGCCGGAGACGCCGCAAATGACTTCGCGGCTGCCGACTTCGATTTTGATGCGCTCGATCATCTGCGCTTTGAACTCCTGGATGTCGAACTTCGCGAGTGTGGCGCCGCTTTTGGTGAGGAAGTTCTTCAGGATGGCGGTGCCTTCGTGCGAATGCGTGACCTCCGGGTGGAACTGGATGCCCCAGCAGCGGTCGGACCATTTCAGGGCCACGGGAACGGCGTCTTCGTTGGTGGCGATGACTTTCGTCGTGTCGGCAAGGTTGGCGCAGGTGTCGCTGTGGCTCATCCAGACCTGGGACTCGTGCGAGATGTCAGCGAAGAGATCGGTGTGATCTGTGACGACGAGCTTAGCAGGGCCATACTCGCGCGTGACGCCTGGCTTGACGGTGCCGCCGTGCTTGATGTTGAGGAGTTGCATGCCGTAGCACACGCCGAGCACCGGGACGCCGAAGGACATCAATTTGTCGTAATCGACATCCGGCGCGTCTTTCTCCGAAGTGCTGCGTGGGCCACCGGAAAGGATGATGGCTCCGGGATTGGTGAGCTTGGCCAGCTCCGCAGGCGGATACAGGTGCGAGACGAAGCCCAGCTCGCGGACGCGGCGGACGATGAGCTGGGAATACTGGGAGCCGTAATCGAGGACGGCGACTTCTTGGGCGGTCATGGAAAGAAATGACGAATGGCTGAATGACGAATGACGAACCTGATCGCGATCAATGCGGCTCGTAGTTCACGGGTTCTTCGGTGATGACGACATCGTGCGGGTGGCTTTCTTTGAGGCCACCGGCGGTAATGCGGACGAAGCGGGCTTTGGCGCGGAGTTCGATGAGTGTATGCGCACCGACATACCCCATGCCGGAGCGCAGGCCGCCCATGAGCTGGAAGACAACGTCTGAAAGTGGGCCTTTGAAGGGAACGCGGGCTTCGACGCCTTCGGGGACGAGCTTGCCGGAGCTGTTTTGACCGTAGCGGTCCCCTGCCCCTTTGCGCATGGCTTTGAGGCTGCCCATGCCACGGTATTCTTTGAAGGTGCGGCCCTGCCATTTTACCATGTTGCCAGGGCTTTCGGCAGTGCCCGCGAGGAGGGAGCCGAGCATGACGCAGTCGGCACCACCGGCGAGGGCTTTGACGATGTCGCCAGAGTAACGGATACCGCCATCGGCAATGACGGTGACACCGCGCGGGCGGCAGACTTCGGCGACTTCCTGCACAGCGGTGAACTGGGCCATGCCGACGCCGGAAATGATGCGCGTGGTGCAGATGGAACCTGGACCAACGCCGACTTTCACAGCGGACGCACCTGCATTGACGAGGTGCAAGGCACCGTCAGCCGTGACGACGTTACCCGCCACAATCGGGATGTTTGCGCCGACTTTGGCGCGGAGCCTTTCAATCACGGAAGCAACGCGGGTGGTGTGTCCGGTGGCGGCGTCAATGAAGAGGGCATCAGCGCCAGCGGCAACAAGGGCGGCACCGCGCTCCGCGCAGTCATCGCCGACTCCGACGGCGGCACCGACACGGAGCTGACCATTGGCGTCCTTGGCGGCGTGCGTGAAGGTCTGACGTTTGGT
>JBIKIA010000664.1:0-2861 GCA_044361885.1 Prosthecobacter sp.
GTCAGTTTGGCAGAACGTTGTTTAGCCATAGTAAATTGTGGGCGAATCAGATTCATTCACAGTTTTTTGTGAATAAACCGGGTTGGGTTGATGAGGTAAAATGGGGCCGCTCACGAAAAGAAAGGATGTTGAATGAATGAGCCGGTGTCCAGAGGTAAAAGGTAGAGGGTAATAGCCTAGCCACCAGACTCCAGCACCAACACCAAGCGGAACCCGCAGCCACCGCGATGACCGGGCCAAACGAAGTCGCGGCAGGACGAGAGCAGAAACGACGGAACATCAGTGCGCCACGCCCCCCCGCGCAACACACGGACGTCTTTGGTATCGTCACGCCAGTCTTGGCACCACTCCCACACATTCCCGCCCAGGTCGTAGATCCCCAGTTCATTCGGCCGGAAGCTCATCACCGGCGCGATTCCGTCATAGCCATCATTCACCTCTCTCAAACCATAGTTCCCATCTTGCGTCTTCGGTGGCCAGTAACTGCCCCATGGAAAAACATCCTTCGTGCCATTGTCATTCTTCTCCTTCGGCGTTCGCCCGGTTTCCTTCAGCAGCCCCACTGCTGCGCTCCACTCCGCGTCCGTCGGCATCCGGTAGATTTTCCCTTCCTTGACGCTCAGCCACAGGCAGAAATCTTCGGCATCCTCGTAGCTCACCTGCACCACCGGGTGCTGCTCCTTGCCCACCGCCTCACTCCGCAGCGAGCGATCCACTTCACTTTGCGCGGCAGTGTAGGCCGCGTAGTCTGCATTCCGTGTTTCGTGGATGCACATGAGCACCTGCGTCCCTGGCACCCCCACAAACTTCATACCAAGGCTGTTGGTAAAGTTTTTCCCCATTATGCGTTCTCGCTCCCGTTTTTCCGCCTCTGCTTTGGCCTTCGCTTCCGCCGCCAATCGCTCGTGTTCTAGCCTTTCTGCCTCGGTTTTTGCTCTAGCTTCCGCCACTGTCCGATCGTGCTGAGCTTTAGCTTCCGCCAGAGTCCGCTCATGCTCAGCTTTAGCTTCTGCAACTGTCCGCTCATGCTCAGCTTTAGCTTCCGCAACTAATCGTTGTTCCTCTTTGTAGTTGTCCACCACCACTTTGCCAATCCCCGCTGCCACGGCGATCACAGCGGCCGCCGCGATCCAAGTTGTCCATAGTTCTTTCCTGCCACGCGCCGAATGCGCGCTCAAGGCAATGCCCAGCGCACTCTGCTCGCGCGCGTTCGGATACTGACGGCGTAGCTGGGCGACCTTCAGCAGTGCCCCACCTCTTCTAGCATCCTCCAAATCCTTGAGCGCGTTTTGCACGCTTTCGAACTTTGACACGGGCTGGTAATTCAGATCGGCATAGCGAACGTTGCCCAGTCTGGCTGCCTCAGTTGCAGCCTCCCCAATGTGCCCTTCCTCCAAATGTACCTCTAGTCTTGACAGCTCTTGCTCTTGCTCGCCGTGCTTGGTTTCCCAAGCCATCAGCCCCGCCAGCGCCGACTCCACCTGCTGCACCAAACCTGGAAAAACTTCGTTGGTCTCCACCATCCCCAGTTCTGAAGGACGCCTGACCACAGCCACTTGCTGCCAGAGATGAGCAAAGGCGCGGCTGCGGCTGGTCTTGCACCCCTCACGCAATTCTTCCAACTGGGCCTGCTCGATTAGTTCGGGCAGCAGCACGCCCTCCAGCGCCGCCTCGGGTGGCAGCGCAGCGGCGTGCTCCTGAAGCCGGGCTTTCCACAGACCAAGCTCGTTCTCTAAGAGGGTGCGTTTTTGATCGAGATCAAGCTTCCCTGGCAATTCCACCGAACTTGGCTCAGGCACCGCTGAGCACAGCGTTTTCACCTCCTGCTCAAAACTCTCTACCACCTGCATCCACGCTTCGATCTCACGCCACTTCCCGCGCGCCACTTGCAGAGGGTCGTGCCTCGCGAAGTGTCGCGGCACAAGGTCTTGCGCCTGATTCTCCAGCCTCGCCAGCTCCTTGAGGTCATTCAATTCGCTCAGGCTGGTGCTGCGCGAGCGTACGAGGGCCAGCTTGCTAAGCAGCACCGCCATGACGTAGTCCCGCCGCACACCTTGGGGAGATCCCTTCAAGCCACCCCGGCTCGACAAAAGGTCAAACTCCGCCCCCACCTCCGCCATTAGGACGCGTAGCAAGCGTACGGCCTCCTTTTCGTCTTTCTCAGTTTGCTGTTTGAGCCGCTCAAGCTCCAGCCTCTGTTTCTCCACCTCCAGTCGCTCGGCCTCGGTCCTGGCGATCTGAGCCTGATGTTGGCGTGAGGACTCCAATGCCTGCAATTGCTGTTTGCGCTGGGAGTGTGCCAATAATGCCCCGGTCAGCGCCAGATGACCTGCGTTGTCACGGATGCCGTCTTCTACGGCGTCGTGTAAATTCCAATCGTCGTTCATGGCGTGTGGGTGGCTTTATTTTGCGGAAAACTAGATATTCAGGCGTTTGCGCGCAGGCTCTCGCGTCTCAGTTTGAGCAGTTTCCGTGATCAGGGCAAGATTTTCTCCAGCGCTGCCACCTCACGATTCACGGTGCTTCTGTGAACCACGATCATGCACTGGCTGCGGGCGACGAGTAGCAAAGGCATGAGGGGTGGGGCAGCCAAAATATTTTCACTTTCCGACTAACGGTTGGGCGCTTTTCCGATATTTGCCTGATGAACAACTACCCCACCTTTCGACCACTGGCCAGGAAGGGGCGGATTTCCTGGGGTATGAGGTACCGGATCGGCATCGACCGGGGATTGCCCCTTCCATCCGAGCGGTCGGAAGCCGAATTTCAGCGGCTGAATGGACAAAACAGCAGGTTACCCCACAACGGTGCAAGAGCCCCCCAGAACCGTCCAAGGGACCCCTGGAACCGTCCAAGGGACC
>JBIKIA010000665.1:0-2859 GCA_044361885.1 Prosthecobacter sp.
CCGCGCCTGATCCGCGATGATCAGAAGGTGATCGATGTGGCGGATGCGCGGTCGATTGCGAAGACGGGCAAAGGCTCGCCGCAGCGGATCAAGAAGTCGCTGTGGGACTTTGCCCAGCATGGGGAGACTGGAAAGTGGGCCTCGAATCTGTTCCCGAATATCAATCGTCATGTCGATGACCTGTGCTTCCTGCACGGGATGCACACGGAAGGTGTGGCCCATGGTCCGGCAACGCTTTTCCTGCACACGGGGACGACGAACTTCATCCGCCCGAGCATGGGCTCCTGGGTGATGTACGGGCTGGGCTCGGAGAATGAAAACATGCCGGGCTTCATGACGCTGAGCCCGAGCTTGGGGAATGGCGGGCCACGCAATTACGGGAATGCTTTTTTGCCTGCGGTCTTCCAAGGCACGCCGGTGGGTCGCGGTGGTCTGCCTGCGAAGGAGGGGAACATCCAGAACATCACGAACACGATCTGGAAACCCGAACAGCAGCGGAAGCAGATGGAGCTGCTGAGAGCGCTCGGCGGCCAGCAGGCGATGCCGGGAGATCACGAGATCGAGGCGGTGCTTGAGAGCTACGAGCTGGCGGCACGCATGCAGAACAATGCCCCCGGAACGATGGACATCAGCGATGAGTCGGAGGCGACTTTGAAGCTCTACGGCATCGGCGAGAAGGTGACGGACAACTTTGGCCGCCAGTGCCTGATGGCTCGGCGTCTGGCCGAACAGGGGGTGCGGTTCATCCAGGTGAACTACGGCGACAACTCGAACAACCCGGCCTGGGACCAGCACAGCAATCTGCCGAAGCACGGTGAACACGCAGCGGCCGTGGATCTGCCCATCGCGGGTCTGCTGAGTGATCTGAAACAGCGCGGGCTGCTGGAAGACACGATCGTCTGGTGGGGCGGTGAGTTTGGCCGCACACCGTATGCCGAGCGCAACGGCACAGGACGCGACCACAACCCTGGCGGCTTTACCACTTGGCTGGCAGGCGGTGGCGTGAAGGCTGGCTTTGCCCATGGGGCGACGGATGAACTCGGGCACTTGGCCGTGGATGGAAAGGTCCACATGCACGACCTGCATGCGACCTTGCTGCATCTGCTGGGCATGGATCACGAGAAGCTGACCTTCCGCCATGCGGGCCGTGATTACCGCCTGACCGATGTCCACGGACATGTGGTGAAGGAGATTTTCGCCTGATGGAGCGGCTGATTTTTAGCCGAGAACTGCGAATTGCCATGCGGTCTGGCCATGCGGTCTGCATTTTCCTCTTCACCGGCACTTGTCGCGCTGCATTTGCACGCTAAACGACAAAAGCTGCACTTCTCGGCACAGCTCTCGCTTCGTCTTTCTTTTCAACCGTTTAAAACACCCTCCCAACTCACACGCCATGTCTGTCGTCTCCAAAGGTCTTGAAGGAATCGTCGCTGCTGAAACACGTCTTGGAGAAGTCCGGGGAGCTGAAGGGGTGCTGTTTTATTGTGGGTATGACATCAACGAACTCGCCGGTAAAGTGAGCTATGAGGAGGTGGTGCATTTGCTCTTCCATCAGCGCCTGCCGAATCGCGCTGAACTAGACAAACTGACCACGGCACTGCGCGCCGAGCGTGAACTGCCGCAGGGCGTGATCGATTTCCTCAAAACCGCCCCGAAGACCGCACGCCCCATTGATGTGATGAGAACGGCCGTGTCGATGCTCGGCTGCTATGACCTCGCACGCCATGACATTGATGTGGGAGAAAACCTCGCCACCGCGATCCGACTTGTCTCGCAGATTGGTGTGATCGCCGCCTACTTCCACCGCGCTCGCCAAGGCCTCGAACTCCCGCCTGTGCGCAAGGATCTGAGTGAGGCAGCCCATTTCCTCTACCTCATGACCGGAGAGGTGCCCTCTGCTGAAGCTGAAAAGACTCTCGACGTCGCCTATGTGCTTCATGCCGAGCACGGATTCAACGCCTCCACTTTCACCGCCCGAGTCGTCGCCTCGACCCTCAGCGACATGTATTCCGCCATCAGCGCCGCCATCGGTGCGTTGAAAGGCGCCCTCCACGGCGGTGCCAATGAGGGAGTGATCCACATGCTCCAAGAGATTGGCAGCCTGGAGAACGTCGATCCATGGGTGGAAGATGCCCTCGCTCAGAAGAAGAAGATCATGGGTATCGGCCACCGTGTTTACAAAGTGCTCGACCCTCGCGCGCCACACCTCCGCGAGATGGCGATCAAGCTCACCAGCCAACTTGGCGAGGCCAAATGGATTCAAATGTCTGAGCGCATCGCCGAGATCATGCGCGAGCGTAAAGGCTTGAACGCCAACGTCGATTTCTACAGCGCGACGGTTTATTACAGCCTCGACATCCCGACGGATCTCTTCACCCCAATCTTCGCCATCGCCCGCATGAGCGGCTGGACGGCGCACGTCTTGGAGCAATGGAGCGAAAATCGCCTCTTCCGTCCCCTGAGCGAATATGTTGGCAAGCCCTACGGTCAAAAAGTGCTGCCCATCGACGAACGCTAAGGCTTTACACGTATAGACAATGTTCTCTTGAACATTGGTCGAAGATGGCTCATGTTGCGAGATGAACCGCCGCTCAGGCTCATTGCCTCGTCTTCTTTATCACCTTCGTGGAATCCTTACAATCGCACCAACCGACCTAAATCGACGTGACCTAGACCGCCCAAGTCACAGCGAAGTACAACTCGAATTGGATTTTCAGCTCACTGGCAAAGCCAAAAAGCCAGCCAAGTGGGAAGCTTAACCGTTAGGAACGGATGGATTTAAGCATGTGAAGCAATGACTGCCGGACGGTCAATCCACTCAAAAACTCTCGAATAGAAGTTTTTTGGAATGGACCTGGT
>JBIKIA010000150.1:0-9677 GCA_044361885.1 Prosthecobacter sp.
CAATCGACCTGTGTGAAGCTTTGGGAGAAATCGGCTGAATGGGACCCTGAAACCGAGTTTTTGCCCTGGGCCTTCGCCGTGGCGAGATTCGCGGTGCTGTCTCACATCCGCGATCAGATGCGCGATCGGCTCGTTTTCGATGAGGAAGTCGTGTTGGCCATGGCCGAGGAGACGGAGACTGCGGCCGATGAGTTTGATGGCCGACGCGAGGCCCTGGCCCGCTGCATGAAAAAGCTCACCCCTGAGCAGAGCGACCTTCTGCATGAGCATTACATCGCCCACCGCGCCTTGCCTGAGATTGCAGCGGCCATGCAGAAAAGTCTGAGCGCCGTGAAAATGACTCTGCTGCGCCTGCGCCAGCAGCTCGGTGAATGCATCGAATGACAAATGAGAACCTGCCCATGAACATCCCGTCTTCACCTTTGGATCTGAGGCTCACCACACTCCTGCAAAAGGTCCGCGATGAGCAGGACGATCAGGCGCGTTCTGAGCTCAATGCCCTGCTGCTCACCGATGCCGCCGCACGCCGGGCGATGGCGGTCGCGCTCGTCAATGAGCAAGTCCTCATTAGTCACCTGCGCGATCAAAGCATCGTCTCTATCCTCAACACGGACTCCTTTCCGAAGGCCGCAGTGCCAAAGACAGCTCGCTGGTTCGCCTGGCGTCCGCTCACCGCAGCCGCTGCGGGCATCGTGTTTGGCATGCTTTGCACGTCGGTTTTGTTCGGGTATGTGGCGCAGCGGGCCGTGCAGAGGATTCCGATTCCCGTCTTTGATCCTGGGTTCGAGGGACTGAAGCCGTTGGACAAAGGCCTGCCGCATGGGCCGGATGAATGGGGCGCACGCTCAGCGCTGATCGTGTCAGCAGAGAAAGGCGTGCAGCCTTTGGCCGGAAAACAAATGCTCCGACTTCAACCTGCGCTCCTCGGCAAACTGGACGAAAAACTCTACGCTCATGCCTATCAGGTGATCGATCTGCGCTCGCTACCCACCGAGGTGACTTCAGCAGGGCGGAAGGTGCAGGTGACAGCGTCTTTTTGCAAAGCAACCGATGGCCTCAATCCGCGGAACTGCATCCGCCTTTTTGCCCTCAATGAGTCCCCAGACTCCGTCACCGACAACTTTTGGTCCAAAGAGGAGAATGAGGACATCGTCGCCATGGCACAGCGATTTGAAACCAAGGCGGTGAAGAGCGGCTGGCATCCTGTTTCCGTGGAAATGCCGCTGCCACCCAGCGCCCAAAGCCTGATCATCATCTTCTCAGCCAACTGCCCCAAACAAGACGCCGCTGCGAGCTATCTCGATGATGTGCAGGTCTCTCTGCTCACCTCTGAAAACCCACTGCCCTGATTTATGTCCAAGACCTCAACCTTCAATCGCCGCCACTTCCTCCGAGCCACCGGCATCAGCATGTCACTGCCCTTCCTAGAGTCGCTCACGGGCCGTCTGTCCGCCAAAGCCGCCGCCGCATCTTCCCCCATGCGAATGGTGTGCATCGGCAATCTCCTCGGTTTTTATCCACCAGCGTTCTTTCCCACGAAAACGGGCGCTGATTACGATCTGCCGGAATCCATCGAAGCGCTGAAGCCGCATCAAAAAGACTGCACGCTCTACTCCGGCCTCGATCACGGCGTCAAAGGCGGGCATTTTGCCATGAGTTCTTTCCTCAGCGGCGTGCGCACGTCGGATGCGAAAGGCATGCCGGAGGGAAACATCACCGTCGATCAACGTGCGGCGGAAACGATGGGCGGCGCGACGCGGTTTCCATCGCTCACGCTGGGCTCCGAGAGCGGCATTCATGGCGGCTGTCTCATGTCGTGGACCCGCAGCGGCACGCGCGTGCCGCCGATCAGCACGCCGCGTGAGTTGTTCCAGAAACTCTTCATCAATCAAGATGCCAAAAGTCTCGCCGCATCCATGGACCGGCTCGATTTGAAGGGCTCCATCCTCGATGCCGTGAACGGCGATGCGAAATCGCTCCAGCGCCAGCTCGGCCAGCGGGACAAGGAAAAGCTCGATGAGTATTTCACTTCCGTCCGCGATGTGGAAAAGCAGATCGAGCTGCGCCGCCAATGGGCCAGCGTGCCGAAGCCGAACCCGAAGATGCAAGAGCCGAAGAACCGGGATTTCGTCGCTGACCTGCCGGTGACGTATGATCTCATCGCCCTCGCCTTGCAGACGGATTCCACCCGCATCGCCACGCTGGAGATCGGTGGTGACTTCGAGGCTTCAGCCTTCGGTTTGAATGGCGGCTATCATGGCCTCTCGCACCACGGCCAACGACCTGATGCCATCAAAGGCCTCATCAAAATGGAGCGCTATCAGGTGGAGCAGTTCGCCAAGTTCCTCGCCAAGCTTAAATCCATCGAGGACGGTGCAGGCACGCTGCTGGATCACTCCATGGTGCTCTTCGGCAGCGGCATGGGGAATGCGAACTCGCACACGAATAGCAACCTCCCCATCATTCTTGCCGGTGGTGGCCTCAAGCATGGCGAGCACAAGGCTTATCCTGCGAAGGGTCCTGGCCGTCAGATGCTCTGCAATCTTTATCTCTCCATGCTCCAGCGCTTCGGTGCGGAAGCGGACACCTTCGGCACCAGCACAGGAACGCTCACGGGCCTTGCATAAGATTCAGAACAAATTCACATGCCTCGCTTCTCGTTTCCCCCCATCTCACTGCTCGCGCTATTGACTCTGCCGCTTCACGCCGCAGCCGGTGCCGATCAGGTTCATCACTTCCTCACCACCTACTGCAACGACTGTCACGGTGCCGAAAAGCAGAAGGGCGACCGCCGTTTCGACACGCTCTCCCTCCCCGTGGCCAAAATGGACACGCTGATTGAACTCAAGGACATCCTCGATCAGATCAACCTCGGCGAAATGCCGCCGAAGAAATCGAAGCAGCCGTCATCCGATGAACAAAAAGCCTTCATCGAGCAAATCACCCAGGAGCTTACCAACGGCCGCCAGGCACTCGCCAGCACCGGTGGGAGCACCGTTCTTAGGCGTCTCAACCGCACGGAATACCTCCACACCATCGGCGATCTGTTTTCGCTGAAAATGGCGGCGTTTGACCCGACGACGAAGTTCCCGCGCGATCAATCCGCCGAGCACATGGAAAACCTCGGCGATGTCCTGCAAACTTCCGGCTACCTCCTCGATCAGTATCTCGATGCCGCGGACGCGGTGGTGGAGAAGGTCTTTGCTCAGCAGAAGCCAGTGAAAGAGCAGGCCTGGCACTTCACCAAGAACTTCAGGTCCAATCTCAAGCGGAAGGAGAAGGACTACAACAACGCGCATCTGCTCGTGGAAGAGTGCATGGACTCCGACAAGCACACCGCCGGATTTGGCGTGATCGAAGACTTCGTCGATGGCGTGCCTGCGGATGGCTTTTACGAGGTGAAGGTCCTCGTCAAAGCCATGAACCGGGAGCATCCGTATGATCCCAAATGGTTCGGCACCGATCCGCGCGAGTCCTTCCGCCTCGGCATTGTGCCGGGCGATGCCAAAGCGGGCCCGCTTGATCTGCCGCAGCCTCAGCAGCCGATGCTTGCGGAGGTCGCACTCGACGACGCTGAGGCCAAGTGGATCACGATGAAGATCTGGCTCGATGCCGGGCACACGCCCCGCTTTGTGTTCCCGAATGGCCCAGATGATGCGCGCGGCACCTGGTTCAGAATCGCGGAGCAACACAAGGACCTGTGGGACCAGTTCATGGACGAGGACGACAAGCAAAAAGGCAAGCTTGGCATCGTCGCGGCACGTCAGATCACGCTGCACGTTCACAAGCACCCGCACATCCGCATCGACGAAGTGAAGATCCGCGGCCCCAAGGCCGAAACATGGCCTCCAGCATCCCAAATGGCCGTTTTGGGCAAACAAGCCTTCGAGCCGGAAAAGATGCGCGAACAGCTCCAAGCCTTCGCCGACCGCGCTTATCGCCGAAAAGCCACGGACGACGAAATGAAGCGTCTCATGGCCGTGGCTGATAAACGCATGCAGCAGGGCCATTCGCCGCTGGAAGGCTTCAAAGCGGCTCTGAAGGCAGCGCTTTGTTCGCCGGGCTTCGTTTACTTCTCCCAGGAGACTCAAGACGGCTCGAACAAGCTCTCCAGCCGCGCTCTCGCCTCACGACTGTCCTACTTCCTCTGGTCCACGATGCCGGATGCGGAACTCATGAGCCAGGACCTCACCAAGCCGGAGGTGCTGCTGGAGCAAACACGTCGCATGGTGCAAGACAAACGCTCCGATTCCTTCGTGGCCGGCTTCCTCGATAGCTGGCTGAATCTGCGCAACCTCGGTGGCATGCCGCCGGATCGCGGCGAGTTCGAGGAATACTACTCGAAGGGTTTCCAAGAAGCGTTCAAGGTCGAAACGCGGATGTTCATGCGCGACCTCATCGAGCGCGATGCCAGCATCGTGAACTTCCTCGACAGCGACTACAGCTTCCTCAATCAAGCACTCGCCACGCACTATGAACTCGGCGATCTGGGCGATCCCGCCAAAGCACACGAGTTCCGCAAAGTGAGCTTCAAAAACCCGAAACGCGGCGGCCTGCTCGGCATGGGTTCCGTGCTCACTATCACGGCCAATGGCATCGACACCTCGCCTGTCACACGAGGCGTTTTCCTGCTGGAAAATATCCTCGGCACCCCGCCGCCACCACCACCAGATGACGTGCCCGCCATTGATCCCGATGTGCGCGGCGCCAAATCCATGCGTGAGCTGCTCAGCAAGCATCGCGAATCGCCAAACTGCTATGGCTGCCATCAAAAGATCGACCCACTTGGCTTCGCCTTGGAGAACTTCGACGCCATTGGCGACTGGCGGCCCCGCATCGAGAAAACCAAGATCGATGCCAGCGGCGAGCTGCCCACGGGTGAGAAGTTCGACGATGTGGCCGGTTTGAAGAAGATCCTTGTGCAGCGCAAAGACCTCTTCGCCCACATGCTCACCGACCGCCTCCTCACCTATGCCTGCGGTCGCCGCATGGAAGCGCTGGATGAACCCATTGTGGAAAAGATCGTGGCTGATTTGCCGAAGAGTGAATACGGCCTGCGCTCGCTCATTGAGGCTGTGGTGAGCAGTGAGTTGTTTTTGAGTCGCTGACTTTTTATCCCAATCTTTTGTCGGCCTCTCTGAAACTCTCGACATCGGCGTCCATTTCTGACTAGACTGGCTCCCACCTTGACCATGACAGCGACGCGCAACTTTTGTTTTCTCTTCTTTTTTCTGAGACTAAGCAGCGGTTTGACCCACGCTGCTTCGATCGTCAAAGCGGATGTCACCACGCTGCTGGGGCCGACGTTCTTTGTGGATGATGCAGCGCCTGGCGGATCGGATGCGCTGGTGAATCAGCCGAACACCGGAACCTACACGAGGAGCTTTGCAGGGTTGCTCACAGCGAATCAGGGGATAACGACGGTGAATATCACCGGGCTGGGGTTTGCGACTTCGACGGCGGTTTCATCAAATGATGCTACGAGTGTCATCGTGAGCTTCACCTATCTCGGTGCAGATGGTGTCACGGGTGGCACGGATGACGTCTTGATCGGATCGGCGACGGTCGGCTTTACCTACAACTCTGCTGGGGAGTATGCCTGCATTTTTGACACGCCACTAACGGCCACGCTGAACATCACGGCGACGAACTTTCAAGTCGCTGTCACGCCGTCGAATGTAGGTGGGAACGGTTCGATCAACTTCAAGATCGGCACGCTGGCTTATGAGGCCTTCACGGGGGCTCGGTTGAGCGTGTCGGGCACGGTCTCCGGAGCGTTACCCGCTAAAGCGAGGCGGTTGAACGTGGCGAAGTATCAGGATGTGATCGCTTCTTCAGAGAATGGAAACTACATCGCCGACTACGCGGCAGATGGTGTGGCGGGGAATGAGAACAGTTGGCGCAGTGCCAACGTCACGGGGCCGCACTCGGCGGAGGTGTCGCTGCCGGTGACCATCACCGTCCGCAGTGCTCACATCTATTTGGGCATCGACGACGGCTCCGCCCCGGCGAGCTTCAAGGTGCAATACTTCTCAGGCGGAAGTTGGGTGGACGCGCCGGGGTCAAGTGTCACGGGCAATACCTCAACGGAGGTGAACGTCATCTTCAGCACTGGGGTGACTTCGAGCCGGTTTCGCTTTTATGCGGCTGGAAACAACACGCACCGCGTGAAGGAGTTCGCCTTGTTCCGCCCGAATCCTGACCCCGGAACGGGCACCGAGCTTGGCTATCCGATCGGCACGGATGTGGAGCTGAATGTGGCCAAACAACGTCTCGTAGTGGCCAGCGCCGTGAACGGCACAAACCACGCGAAGCTCGCGGTGGATGGCTTTGTACACACGACATCCAAGTGGCAAACGAACACTGTCGGCACGAACACGCTCGACATTGACCTGCGCCTCACGTCAAAGATTGGCAGTGCACATCTTTACTCCGGCGATGGCAGCATCGCACCACTCGCGGATTTCACGCTGCAATCCTGGAATGGCACAGCGTGGGTGGACATCCCCGGTGGCGTGATCACGGGAAACACCAGCGCGGCGCGCGTCATCACCTTCACCACCCCGCCGACAACCTCGCAGGTGCGGCTAACGTTTAACAATCCATCCACCAGCGCGGTGCGTGAGCTGTGCCTCTTCCCGGCCAATGGCGGAGCGGGGTATGTGCTTGGCCAGGATGTGATTGCTGCGGCACCGCCGACGCAGAAGTTCGAGGACTACAACAACGGCCTCTACCAGGTGATCAATCGTGCGGCCAGTCTGCCGATGGCGGTGAATGGCACCGCTCCGGTGCTCGATCCCGGCACGCTCGACGCCGAACTCAGTCAGTATCAAATGCTGCTCAATGTCGGCACGAACACCTATCGCCTGCGCAATCGCAGCACGGGAAAATGCCTCGCCGGGGCGGCACTGACCACAACCGCCGGTGCGGCCTTGGTTGATCAAAACTACACGGCCATGCCGCATCAAAACTGGCGGCGTGTCTCTGTGGACGGCACGGACTTTTACCTCGTGAATGACTGGAGTGGCCTCGTCGTGGACACGGCGGCTGGTGCGACTGCGGCGGGCACCGGTCTCGTGCAAGAGGTGCTGGATGGCAGCACCACCCAGCATTGGCGCTTCGCGTATCAAACGCATTACCCGAAGAAGGGCCTAGCGGGCTACATCAACAGGCTTGCGGATATCAAAGGTGATTGGGGCTACAACTGGGGCCGCACCAACAGCACGGGCGTGCCGAGCAGCTTCGTCTTCCATCCGATGCAGTGGGGCAATTTCAATTGGAACACGCTGGAGCAGCTTGTGCCAGCCTGGAAGCGTGACGACAGGGCGATGCACGTCCTCGGCTTCAATGAACCTGATGGTGCGGATCAGGCGAATCTCACGGTCGAGCAAGCGATCACTCTCTGGCCGCGACTGGAGCGCACGAATATGCCGCTGGTCAGTCCGGTGACGGTGAATCCCGGCAATGCCTGGATGAACGGTTTCATGACGCAAGCGCTCGCACTCGGCTACCGAATGGATGTCGTCGCCACGCACAAATACCCCACTCCCAGCAGCGGTAACCCACAAGGATTCATCGATGAGCTGGAAGCCGAATACAATGCCTGGAATCGCCCGATATGGCTCACCGAGTTTTCCACGGTGGACTGGAATGGCAACCAAACCTGGACGGAGGAGGACAACTACAACTGGCTCGCCGAGTTCATGTGGCGCGCCGAGTCCCTCCCGTGGCTGCGCCATTTCTCGCTGTTCCTTTTCACTGCCGATGCCAGCTTTCCTGAGCCAACCAATCCCTGGGACACTGTCGGCCCGCGCTCCAATGCGTTTCAAGCCGATGGCTCCACGCCCACTGCGTTTGGCGAGCTATACTTCGCCTGGGACAACGATGACACCGTGCGCGGCGATAAGCCCTATTTCATTCATAACAAAGGTGAACGAAAGCGCCTTCAGAACGCCGTCAGTTCCACCGCCCCAGGCAATCGCTTCATCCGCGATGGCAGCAGTGTGGTGCAATGGGTGCTCCGCCCCTCCGGCACCGCGAACCAGTGGCACATCGTTTCCCTGCGTTATGGCAGGCTGCTGCGCTACACCGGCAGTGCGCTCAATTTCGCCCCAGCCCACACCACCGGCACAGCCGTGCGCTGGAGCCTCGTGGCTGATCAATACGGCTGGTATTACATCGAAAACCCTGCCGCCGTCGTTGGCAACCGTCGGCTCAAGTATGACAACGGCGTCTTCAGCATGGTGAGCACCACCAGCACCATCGATCAAAACAAATGGCGCTTCATCGTGCCCTATGCGCCCGTAGAAAACGCTGGGCCCGCCGCGATCACCGGCCTCGTCACCACCGCAGGCAGCACCCAGGTATCACTCACGTGGACCGCCAGCAGCAGCGCCGACTTCTCCTTTTACACCGTCTATCGCAGCACCACACCAGGCGGCCCTTACACACTCGTCGCCACCAATCTCAGCGCAGCGAGCTACACCAACACCGCGCTCCAAAACGGCAACGTCTATTACTACACCGTCACCGCCACCGACCTCACTGGCTACGAGTCCGCGCAGTCCACATCATCCACCGCCACGCCCGTGATCGCCACACTGCCACCGCCTTCGTCGGTCACTGTAGCGACTCCCTCACCATCGACTTTCACCATCACCTGGCCCGCCACTCACCTCGGCTGGATCTTGGAACAAACCGACAGTCTCACCACCATCTCCTGGACCTCCGTCCCAAACAGCACGTCCGCCACCTCCCACATCGTGCCCTTCTCACCAAGCTCCCCAAGAATGTTCTTTCGACTCCGTCGCCCCTAACCGAATGCATGCCACTTCCCTGCCGGCCGCTCAATTCTCATCCGGAAAGAACGAGAATCGTCATTCATCTTTTACCGCCCACTTTTTGCCATCCAGAATCCTTCTTGTCTCATTTTTTGCCGCCCACTTTTTTGCTGGTTCTGCCTTGGCCGCGCACCTCGAACTCACCAACGATCCTTCCACCGGCGGCCCCGGTAAGTTTGCTGAAGCAGAGATCCGCCGCGAAGCCACCACCAAACCCACCGCTGCTCAAATCACTCTCAGCGTCGAGAAGCTCGACAAAGCCGCAGCGCAGAGTTATCGCATCATCCGAGAAGGCGACCAAATCCGCGTCATCGGTGCCGACACATCTGGCGCGATGTATGGCGGCCTCGACATCGCCGAAGCCATCCGCATCGGCACACTCGACACGCTTAAAAGCTCCGACAACAAACCCCACATCGCCAAGCGCGGCATCAAGTTCAACATCCCACTCGATCTGCGCACGCCGAGCTACACGGACTCCTCCGACGCCGCCCAAGCCAACATCCCCGAGGTCTGGGAGCACGATTTCTGGATCGACTACCTCGATGCCATGGCGCGTCATCGCTACAACGTGCTCTCGCTTTGGAGCCTGCATCCATTCCCCTCCATGGTGAAAGTCCGCGAGTTCCCCGAGGTGGCGCTGGACGATGTCTGGCGCACGAAGGCGAAGCTCGATGACACGTTCAGCTTCTCGGGAGAGGACTTTGTCAGGCCCGAGATGCTCGCGAACCGTGAGGTGGTGAAAAAAATCACCATCGACGAGAAGATCGAGTTCTGGCGCTGGGTCATGCAACAGGCAGCCGATCGCGGCATTCAAATCTATGTCTTCACCTGGAA
>JBIKIA010000666.1:0-2857 GCA_044361885.1 Prosthecobacter sp.
TCCTGCTGAAGGAAGTCGTCGATAACTGCATCGACGAGCACGTCATGGGCTACGGCAAGATCATCGAGATCGAGATCACGGAGGACAACCTCTGCACCATCCGCGACTACGGGCGCGGCGTCCCGTTGGGCAAGCTGCTGGAGTGCTCCGCGCAGATCAATACGGGCGCGAAGTATGACAGCGAGGTCTTCAAGCGCTCCGTGGGCCTCAACGGCGTGGGTATCAAGGCGGTGAATGCGCTGTCGGAGTTCTTCGAGATCCAGGCCGTGCGTGAGAAGCAGACCCGCGCCATCGAGTTCTGTCGGGGCGAGGTGAAGTTCGAGATGGACAAACCCAAGCCAACCGAAGAGGCGGATGGCACGCGCATCTCCTTCCGCCCTGATCCCGAGTCCTTCTCCTCCAAGGTGAAGTACAATCTCGACTTCATCCGCGAGATGCTCCGCTACTACGCCTGGCTGAATCCTGGGCTCACGCTGAAGCTCAACGGCGAATCCTTCAAATCCAAGGAAGGCCTGCGCGACCTCATCGCCGCGAAGCTCACCGAGTCGCCGCAGTATCCGGTGATCCATCTCGACGGCACGGATGTCGAGATCGCCTTCACGCACGGCACCGGTTACGGCGAGGAATTCTACACCTTCGTCAACGGCCAGCACACCACCCAGGGCGGCACGCATCTCGCCGCCTTCCGCGAGGCCGTGGTTCAGGAGTGCCGTGAGTTCTACAAGAAGCAGTTCGAGCCCAGCGATGTCCGCACCGGCATCATAGCCGCCGTCTCGGTGAAGGTGCAGGAGCCGGTCTTCGAGTCCCAGACCAAGACGAAGCTCGGCTCCACCCACATGGAACCGAATGGGCGCAACCTCCGCACCCACATCATCAACACGGTGGTGAAGGAGCTGGACAACTACCTGCATAAGCGCGCCGAAGTGGCGAAGTCCCTCCAGGACAAGATCCTGGCCAACGAGAAGGAGCGCAAAGAGATCAGCGGCATCCAGAAGGCGGCGCGCGAAAACGCCCGCAAGGCCAAGGTCCACAACAAGAAGCTGCGCGACTGCCGCATCCATCTCGACACCAAGGACAAACGCCGCGAGGAGAGCACCATCTTCATCACCGAGGGTGACAGCGCCTCCGGCAGCATCACGAAGAGCCGCGATGTGGAAACGCAGGCCGTCTTCAGCCTGCGAGGCAAGCCGCTGAACTGCTTCGGCATGACCAAGAAGGTGGTCTATGAAAACGAGGAGTTCTACCTGCTGGCGAACGCGCTGCAGATCGACGAGGACGTCGAGGACCTGCGCTTCAACAAGATCGTGCTGGCCACCGATGCGGATGTGGACGGCATGCACATCCGGCTGCTGATGATCACCTGGTTTTTGCAGTTCTTTCCCCAGCTCGCCCATGATCCGGGAGTGAATGAAGGTCATCTTTACATCCTGCAGACGCCGCTCTTCCGCGTGCGCAACAAGAAGGACACCTTCTACTGCTACAGCGACGAAGAGCGCCAGCGCGCCATCCACCGCTGCGGCAAGAACGCCGAGATCACCCGATTCAAAGGTCTTGGCGAAATCAGCCCGGATGAGTTCAAGCACTTCATCGGCCCGAACATGCGCCTGGAGCCGGTGATCAAGCCACACTTCGCGAGCCCTGTCGTCCAGTCGGAAACGGAGGGTGAGGGTGCGGTGGCTGTGTCCAACCAGTTCACCTCTCGCTACAAGAACATGAAGGACTTCCTCAGTTACTACATGGGCAAGAACACCCCCGAGCGCCAGACTGACATCGTGGCAAACCTGCGCATCGAGAAGGAACTCGAATTCAAAGAAGAACTCGCCCTCCCCGAAGCCGCGTAGCACTCACTCAACGGCGGCTGAGCCGGTAAAAAAGCCAGCCGCCGATGCCGAGGAAGAGGACATTCGGCAGCCACATGATCAGGTGCGGATAGGAGCCGGGCTTGTCATTCAGCGTGTCGGCAAAGATGATGAAGGCGATGTAAACGGTGGCCGTGATGAGACTGAGGGCAAAGCCGGTGGAGGTCTCACGGCGCTGGGCGGTAACACCGAGCGGGATGCCGACGAGGGCAAAGGTGAAGCAGGCGAGGGAGAAGCTGTAGCGCTTGCTCAGCTCCGTGCGCGAAAGCGAGAAATGGCGCGGCTCCATGACTCGGCTCGTGACGGCGTCCTTCCCAGACGACAGTTCCTGCCAGAGCTGGGGCGTGGTTTTCATGCTGGAATTCACTTTCACCGAAGCCTCCTTGAGCCGGGAAAGCGGGAAGGTCAGCGCGGTTTCCGCGGCTTTGAGGAACTCGATCTTGTCCACCTTCTTATCCGCCGTGTGGGTGATGGATTCGATCTCGGCGTCGAAGAGGTGGAGGGTGAAGTCCATGACTCCCTTCTGCGTCTCCAACAGCGCACGACGCGCACGAACGACGCGTTTGGCCAGGGTGCCTTCGAGTTCGATGATCTCCAGATCCATCAGCTCACGATCATTCCTCTTCCCGGTGTAGATGCGGAAGCCTGGCACTTTTTCCAGCACGCGGCCTTCCTGGAAGAGCGCCTCTGGATTTTCCAGAGCGACCTCGTAGAAGAGCATCTTCATTCGGTTCTTAGCCGCCGGCGCGAGGTCCACATTCACCCAGAAACAAACACCCGAAAGCACCACAGCGAGCGCAAAGACCGCAGCACAAATGCGCGGCATCGACCAGCCGGTCATGCGCAGAGAGACGAGTTCATTGTCAGCAGAGAGTCGTCCGAAGACGAGCAGGATGCCGGTGAGAAACGCCCAGGGAATCGTGAAGATCAGGGAGAACGGAATGATCAGTCCGATGAACTCGGCGATCACGGAAAAAGGCAGCTTCGTGTCCCCGAGC
>JBIKIA010000151.1:0-9674 GCA_044361885.1 Prosthecobacter sp.
CGCCGCCATCTTCCACGGACTGCTCGCCGCCGTCATCGCCGTCGTCGCGGAAGCCGTGCTGCGCATTGGTAAAAAGGCGCTGAAAAGCCCCACCCTCTGTGGCCTGGCCGCCCTGAGCTTCACCGCCATCTACATCTTCCAGATTTCCTTCGTCCTCATCATCCTCGCCGCCGCCTTGCTCGGCTTCATCGGCAACCGCCTCTGTCCAAAACAGTTCCCCGCAGGCAAAGGCCATGGGACCGCGAAGGAGACGGACGCCATCGAATTACCCCCTGCCCCGCAGGCCTCCTGGTTGCGCACCCTCCGCATCACAGCTCTTTGCCTCACCCTTTGGTGGATTCCCGTCTTCGCCATCGCCGCCTGGCTCGGCTGGAGCAGCACGCAGGCACAGCAGGGCCTCTTCTTTAGCAAAGCCTCACTCGTCACCTTCGGCGGCGCGTATGCGGTGCTGCCCTATGTGGCGCAGCAGGCCGTCGAGACCCATGGCTGGCTCTCGCATCCGCAGATGATGAGCGGCCTCGCCCTCGCCGAGACCACGCCCGGCCCACTCATCATGGTGCTGCAATTCGTCGGCTTCGTCGGCGGCTGGCAGCATCCCGGCGTGCTCAGTCCACTCGCCGGAGCCACGCTCGGTGCCGTGATCACCACCTGGGTGACTTTCCTGCCCTGCTTCCTCTTCATCTTCCTCGGTGCCCCGCACATCGAAAAACTCGGCGAGCAGCCCCGCCTCAGCGCCGCCTTGACCGCCATCACCGCCGCTGTCGTCGGCGTCATCCTCAATCTCGGCGTCAAATTCACTCAAGATGCCCTCTGGCACGCGAGCGTCGGCTTTGATGTCTTCATCGCCGTCCTCGCCATCGCGGCCTTCATCGCCATGCAACGCTTCAAAGTCGGTCTCATGCCAGTGATCGGAGCCTGCGCCGCATTGGGACTGTTAAAGCAGCTTTTGTTCGGCTGATTGAGCCAGCCTCTTCACACCGCCGCTCCAAAGAGCGCCCCGACTCCAGCCGTCAGTCCCATCGCCAGAGCCCCCCAGAAAGTGACTCGCAGGGCTGACTTCAGGACCGGCGAGCCACCCGCACGAGCTGCCAGCGCCCCCAGCAAAGCCAGGAAAAGCAGCGAACTCAGCGACACCGTCCAGACCAGCACGGACGGAGGCACCACCAGGACCAGCAGCAGCGGAAGAGCCGCGCCAACAGCAAAGGTGCCCGCCGAGGCAAAAGCCGCCTGCACAGGCTTTGCACTCAAGGTGTCTGAAATGCCCAGTTCATCGCGTGCATGAGCCGTCAGCGCATCCTTCGCCATCAACTGTGTCGCCACTCGACCGGCCAGTTCGGCATCGAGTCCACGGCCCACATAGATCGCCGCGAGTTCGGCGTGCTCATGCTCAGGATCTGTCGCCAGCTCATGGCGCTCACGCCCCATGTCCGCCTGTTCGGTGTCGGATTGGGAACTCACCGACACATACTCACCCGCCGCCATCGACATCGCCCCGGCCACCAATCCCGCAATGCCCGCGACCAGCACATTCCCAGGACTCGATTCCGCCGCCGCCACCCCCACGATCAAACTCGCCGTGGAAACAATGCCATCATTGGCCCCCAGAACCGCAGCTCTCAGCCAGCCAATCCGATGTGCGCGATGATTTTCAGTGTGTCTCATGCGATCACCCTCTGGCACGCCATCTGTGCTCGCAAGACGGATCATCACACATTCCTTGTCGGTCCTGACCACAAGCGTCTCGCCCAGGCGAATCCAGCTTGAAAGACCCACCCTCTCCCGCCAGTTACCACGCCGCGCCTTCGCCCCGCGCGTCTCTATCTCCCGCATGTCTCTCCCCCGCTTCGCCCTTCGGCATCCCTGGACTATTCTTGTTGCTGTCGTGGCGATCCTGCTGGGCTCATGGATCGCCACGGAAAAAATGGCGCGCGATGTCTTCCCGCCGCTCGACATTCCCACCATCTACGTCGCGCAGCCGTATGGCGGCATGGACGCGGCGCAGATGGAAGGCTACCTGACCTACTACTACGAGTACCATTTCCTCTACATCGCGGGCATCGAGCATGTGGAGTCGAAGAACATCCAGGGAGCCTCCATCATGAAGCTCCAGTTTCATCCCGGCACGGACATGTCGGCGGCGCTGTCGGAAACCATCGCCTATGTGAACCGCAGCCGCAGCTTCATGCCGCCGGGCACGCCCGGAGCCTTTGTGACGCGCTTTGACGCGGGCAGCGTGCCCGTGGGCAATCTCGTCTTCGCCACCGACAACCCCACCCGCACCGTCGGCCAGATGCAGGACGCCGCGCTGAACATGGTGCGCCCGCTCTTCGCCACGCTGCCCGGCGTGAGCGCTCCACCGCCCTTCGGCGGCAGTGCCCGCACCATTTTGATCAACGTGAAGCCCGACCGCCTCCGCGCTTACGGTTTGTCCCCCGACGACGTGGTCAAAGCGATGACCGAGGCCAACACGATGAGCCCCAGTGGCAATCTCGCCCTGCCCAACAGCTTCCCCATCGTGCCGACCAATGCCGTCGTGAAGAACATCCAGGACCTCGCCGCCGTGCCGCTGAAGGTCACCGATAAAGGCGCTGTCTTCGTCCGCGACATCGGCGAAGTCAGCGACGGCAGCGACCTCATGACCAGCATCGCCATCGTGAACGGCAAACGCACCGTTTACATGCCCGTCACGAAGCGCAGCGATGCCTCCACGCTCAGCGTCGTCGAACTGGTGAAGGCAAACCTCGGCAAATTCAAAGCTGCGTGCCCCGAAGACATCAACGTCACCTTCGAGTTCGACCAAAGCCCCTGGATCATCCGCGCCATCGACGATCTCGTCAAAGAAGGCCTGCTCGGTGCAGCGCTCACCGGCCTCATGGTGCTCATCTTCCTCCGCGATCTGCGCAGCGCCTTCATCGTCGTGCTGAACATCCCCATCGCCATCGCCGCGGCCGTTTTGGCACTGTGGATCGGTGGTTACACGATCAATTTGATGACTCTCGGCGGCCTCGCGCTCGCCGTCGGCATTCTTGTCGATGAAGCCACCGTGGAGATCGAGAACATCCATCGGCGGATGAAGCAAGGCGGCGGTCACAGCCTCCGCCGCATCGTTCTGGATGCATCCGAGGAAACCATCGGCCCGCGCTCGCTTTCGATGCTCTGCATCCTCGCCGTCTTCGTGCCTAGCTTCTTCATGGCCGGCGCTGCGAAGGCTCTGTTTCTGCCGCTGTCACTCGCGGTCGGATTTGCCATGATCTCCAGCTACCTGTTGTCCTCGACCATCGTGCCCATCCTGAGCATCTGGTGGCACAGCGAGCCGAAAAAGCACGCCGAGCCCAAGCCCGCCAACGAGTCCGCACTGCGCTGGCTTTTCCTCCCCTCGCTCACCACGCGCCACATCCTCGTCCCCGCGTATCTCGGCGGCGTCATCTTCGCCATCAGCATCATCATTCCCTTCATCGGCACGGAGATCTTCCCGCAAATCGACGCAGGCCAACTCCAGCTCCGCCTCCGTGCTCCCACCGCCACGCGACTCGAAACCACCGAGCAGATCGCCACACGCACGCTCGCCATCGTTGGCGAAGAAGCGCCCATCGCCACCAGCATGGGGCTCGTCGGCGTCCATGCGCCGAACTACCCCGTCAATCTCATCCACCAATGGAACAGCGGCCCGGAAGAGGCCACGCTGCAAATCCAACTCAAGCCCGGCTCACCGCCCATCGCCGAGCTTCGAGAAAAACTCCGCACAAGGCTCGCCGCCGAGTTTCCCGGCGTTTTGTTCTCCTTCGAGCCTGCCGACATCGTTTCGCGCGTCATGGCGCTTGGATCGCCCACCCCCATCGAAGTCGCCGTCAGCGGCAAAGACTTCGCCGCCAGCCGCGCCCATGCCGAAACGCTCAAAACCAAGCTCGCCGCCCTCAAAGACCTTCGCGATGTGCAGTTCAGCCAAACGCTCGACTACCCCAGCGTCGATGTTAACATCGACCGCGAACGCGCCGGCCTGCTCGGCGTGAAAATGAGCGATGCCACCCGCAGCCTCGTCACCGCCACCGCCAGCAGCCGCTTCACCGTCCCCAACTACTACGCCGACCCCAAAACCGGCCAAAGCATGAGCCTTCAAGTCCAGGTGCCCGCCACGATGATGAAAAGCCTCGAAGACCTGCGGAACCTGCCCATCAGCGCCGCCGACAAAGTCACCGTCCCGCTGCGCAACATCGCCAAAATCAACGAAGGCAGCACCATCGGCCAATACGACCGCTACAACATGTCCCGCACCGTTTCGGTCATCGCCAACCTGCACGACCAACCGCTCGGCACCGTCGCCAAACAGGTCGAAAAGGTCATTGCCGACACACCCGCGCCAACTGGCGTCAACGTCGCCCTTCGCGGCCAGGTCCCGCCGATGAAGGAACTGCAAAGCGGCCTGCAAACTGGTCTCCTCATCGCCATCGTCACCATCTTCCTGCTCCTCGTCGCGAACTTCCAAAGCATCCGCCTCGCCATCATCGTGCTAACCACCATTCCCGCCGCGTTGCTCGGCGTCGTGCTAGCGCTCATGCTCACCGGCACCACGGTGAACATCCAGAGCTTCATGGGAGCCATCATGGCCGTCGGCGTCGCCGTCGCCAATGCCATCCTGCTCGTCACCTTCGCCCACCGCGCCCAACTCACCGGCATGACCAAACGCGACGCCGCCCTCGAATCCGCCACCACCCGCCTGCGCCCCATCTTGATGACCAGCCTCGCCATGATCGCCGGCATGATCCCCATGGCCCTCGCCAGATCACAAACATCTCCTCTTGCCATCGCCACCATCGGCGGCCTCGCCTTGGCGACGGTCGCGACGCTTCTCGTGCTGCCCGCCGTGTATGCGCTGCTGGCATCCAAGACCGCAAAGAACGCCTCACTAGAACCCATCGACTAAATGAATCTAACTCCTAAAACCCAAGCCGCGATCAAGTCGCTCAAGCTCCAGACCAAGTTCCTCGAAGCAGAGTACTATCCCGGTGCTGCTGACGAAGAAACACGCCTGCGCTGTGAGAAGCGCGTGAATGCCTTTTTAGACAAGTGCGAGTCACTCCTCGCCCGAAGCACCACCGACCGCGTCCTTTATCGCGCCGCCGAAGAGCTTCAGGAGCAGTTTGATGAAGAGAACGCCGAAGAGGCTGAGCACGTCGGCAACTACATCGGCGACTTCATGAAGATCGTCAGCCTCGATGACTGGACTGAGTTTGTTTAACTTTGAATACCGCCATGCGCCCCCTGCTCTTCCTCGCACTCACCACACTCGCGGGAGCCCTCGAACTCCCGACGACGAAACCCACCACCGGTCTTATCCACCGCTGGGTTTCCCTGCCCTCCACGCTCGCGCCTTGGCAGCAGGCGACGCTGCACGCCAAAGTCACTGGCTACATCGCCACGCTCACTGTCGATAAAGGCGACGCCGTCAAAGCGGGCCAAGTCCTCGTCACCCTCGAAGTGCCCGAACTTCAGGCCGACATCGCCAAATCGAAGGCCGAGGTCACCGCAGCCAGCATCGAAGTGAAGCGCCTCCACGCTGCACGAGCGAAGTCTCCTGATCTCATCTTGCCACAAGCCATCGATGACGCCGAGGCCAAACTCGCCATCGCCCAAGCTGGTCTGGAGCGCAGCGAGACGCAGATTCAGTTCGCCACCCTCAAAGCACCTTTCGACGGCATCATTACCGCCCGACATGCAGATGTTGGTTCCCTCGCCACCGCGAACACAACGAAGCTCCTCGAAGTCACCGACCTCAGCACGCTGCGCCTGCAAATCCCCGTCACCGAACTCGAAACCGGTCTCGTCACCGTCGGCAAGCCAATCAAAGCCCAGATCGATGCTGCCGGAGCCACGCCTATCGAGGCCAGCATCAGCCGCATCGCCTACGCGCTCGATCCCGCCACACGCACCATGCTCGCCGAAGCCGATCTCAAAAACCCCGACCTCAAACTCCGCCCCGGCATGTATGCCATGACGAAGATCGCCGTCGAAAAGCATGACAATACCACGCTGATTCCTGTCGGGGCCCTCGTGATGGAAAAGACCAACGCCTTCGTCTTCAAGCACGCCGACGGCAAAGCCATGAAGACGGCGGTAAAGATCGGTTTCAATGACGGCACGAACGTCGAAGTCCCCGAATTGAAAGCCGATGACGTGCTTCTTGTTCCCGGAACCGTTGCACTGACCGACAAGCAGGCCGTCACCGCCAAACCTTGATTCGCAGCCAGATGAAAACGTTCCTCTTCCTCCTCGCCGCCACGCTTTCCACTGCCGCACCGATCCACGTCGATCTCCCGACCGTGATGAAGCTCGCGGGCGCGCACAACGACGAGATCCAGCTCGCTCGCGTGAAGCACACGGAGGCCATCGCGGAGTCGAAGCAGGCATGGCAGCGCTTTTGGCCGTCACTGATCCTTGGCGTGGGCTACAAGAGGCATGATGGGAACATCCAGGATGTCGCGGGAGCGGTCTTCAATGCCTACAAGCAGCAGTACACCGTCGGCACGAACATCATGATCGACTGGTCACCTGGCGATCTCTATTACTCGGCTCTCGCCGCCAAGCAAAAGGCTCTCGCTGCCGAACAGCTCGCCGAGAAATCGAGACGCGACATCGTGACGCAGGCCACGTCGCGCTACTTCGATTTGCTGAGCACGGAAGCCAGCGTCGCCATCATTGAGGACGATCTGCGCCTGACGCAGGATTATGACAAGCAGCTCGAAGGAGCCGTCACCGCAGGCACCGCCTTCCGCGCCGATCTACTGCGCGTCAAAACGCAGGTCTCACGCGCCAAACTCGCGATTCGTCAGGAGCAGGAGAAGCGCGACCTCGCCGCGGCTGCTTTGGCCGAGACGCTGCGTCTGCCAGCCCAGTCCGAACTCCGCCCGGCCAAGGCGGACCTCGTGCCCGTGCGCCTCAATGGCAAAACCGGTGTCGCCACACTGCTCACGCAGGCCACACAGCACCGCCCGGAACTCAAAGCAGCCGGAGCCGCCATCACTGCCGCGCAGCTTGAGAGCGACCGCGACCGCATCGCACCGATCATCCCAAATGTGCAGGCAGGCTACGGCGCAGGCGGACTCGGCGGAGGCTTTGGCAACAACACCGGTAGCTTCGACGACACCCAGGACTTCTACATCGGCCTCGGCTGGAAGATCGGCCCCGGCGGGCTCTTCGACAAACAGCGCAAGGTCATCGCCAACGCCCGCGAGGAAGCCACGAACCTGCAAACCGACCAGATCAAAGCCGCCATCGGCCGAGAAGTCGTCGAAGCTGCTGCGAAGTCTCAGAGTGCCCATGACCAGATTGACATCAATGACGAGGCTGTCACGGCTGCCGAAGAGATGGTGAAGCTGGCCAAGGAGCGTCAGGCCAGCCAGCTCGGCGTCGTGCTCGAATACTTGTTAGCTCGCGAAGAGCTCACCCGTGCAAGGCAGAGTCGCGTGCAGGCTGTGACGGATTTCAACAAGGCGCAGCATGAGTTGAAGCGCGCTGTCGGGAAGTAAGTTGAGCTATTCCAGCAACTCGGGATAGCGCGCATTCGCCATGGCGCGGCATTTGTCCAAACCGGTGCTCGTGCAGCCGAGGTTCATGACTTCCTCAGTCAGTGTGCGGCAGTCGGCGGCGTTGAGCTGACGGATGGCGTGCTTCACGCGAGGGACCTGACTTGTGGCGACACTGAGTTCATCAAGCCCGAGGCCGACGAGCAATGGCGTGAGCTCGACATCGGAAGCCATTTCACCACAGATGCAGACGCGAATGCCAGCAACGCGTGCGGCCTCGACGGTCATTCGGATGAGGCGCAGCACGGCAGGATGCGTGGGCTGGTAAAGGCCGGCCACGCGCTCGTTGAGCCTGTCCACGGCGATGGTGTACTGGATGAGGTCGTTGGTGCCGAGGCTGAAGAAGTCCACCTCACCGGCGATGAGATCAGCCGAGACGGCGGCGCTGGGGATTTCGATCATGGCCCCGATGGCGATGTCGTCGCCGATGGGCACTTTGGCGTGGAGGAGATCGCGCGCGCATTCATCGAGCAGGGCGCGGGCTTCCCTCACTTCTTCCACACAACTAACCATGGGGAACATGATGCCGATGTGACCATGCGCGGATGCACGCAGAAGAGCACGGAGCTGACGGCGGAAGAGATCTTTCCGCCCCAGGGAGGCGCGGATGCCACGCCAGCCGAGAAAAGGATTGGGTTCGGCCTCGAAGGTCATGCGCGGGTCCATCTTGTCTCCCCCGAGGTCGAGAGTGCGAAAAATGACCTCTCCGGGTGTCATGGCCTGCACGGCGCGGGTGTAGCAGTCAGCCAGCCAGTCTTCGCTTCCTTCGGGATCTTCGAGATGGAGGAACTCGGTGCGGAAGAGCCCGACATGCTCGGCACCACTGTCACGAATGGCTGCCATTTCCTCAATGAACTCGGCATTGGCACTGACCATGACCGTGCTGCCATCGGAAGTGATGGCAGGCTGGTGACGCGTGGTGTGCAGCGCGTCTTCGCGCGCATCTGTCTGAGCTTCGCGGCTGCGGTACTTTGCCAGCGTGGCTGCGGAAGGATTGCGGATGAGCAGCCCTTCATCACCATCGAGCAGCACGGCGTCACCGGAGTGCAGTTCGTCGCAAATGTTGTGCATGCGCACGACAGCCGGCAGGGAGAGCGAGCGGGCGATAATGGCTGCGTGCGAGTTCACACTGCCCATCTCGATGGCAAAGCCGAGCACCTTTGTGCGATCAAGCTGCACGGTGTCCGATGGCGTGAGATCGTGCGCCACAACGATGACTGGATCTTCAAACATCGGGTGATCCAGCATCTCGCCACGCAGGTGCCGCATCACACGATGGGTCACGTCTTTGATGTCGAGAAAACGCTCGCGCAGGTACGAGTCGGAGAGACCGCGCAGGGCGTCCATGTGCTTGCACATGAGCCTGTAATAGACCGCGTCCACGCAGATGAGCTGCTCGCGCACGGTCTTCTCCACCTGCTTGCGGATGGAGTTGTCATTGAGGATGAGCAGGTGGGCTTCAAAGATATCCGCCTCGGCCCGACCTTCCTCGCCAGACATCGCGACCTGGAGTGCCTCGATCTCAGTCTGAGTGACCTCCAAGGCACGACGCCAGCGTGCGAGATCGCTTTCGACTTCTTCGAGTTCGATGGGGGTGGCATCGGGCTCATCGAAGTGATCCTTCATGACATGCACGACGGCATGGGCCACGCCGGTGGAAACAGCGGTACCTTCCCAGATTTTTTCGGGTGCGATGATGGCTTCAGACATGAGGCGCGGATGATGGGGAGCAGGACATCCCTTGGCAATCACGAATCAGGCCAGAGCCGACGAATCCGTATCGACATCAATTTCGAGATTGGATAAATGGGAGGGCATGTCCTCCATGAATCGCCGTCGTTTCCTCCAGTCCAGCGCCGCACTTGCTGTGCCTACCTTTGTCTCTGCGGCTCCGGCAGCCACGCGCATCATCGACACGCACACGCATTTCTATGACCCCACGCGTCCGCAAGGCGTGCCCTGGCCGGGGAAAGGGACGAAGCTCTACCGCAAGGTGCTGCCTGCCGACTGGCGCGCTTTGGCAGAGCCACATGGCATCAAGGAGACGGTCATCGTCGAAGCCAGCCCGTGGGTGGAGGACAACCAGTGGATTCT
>JBIKIA010000667.1:0-2855 GCA_044361885.1 Prosthecobacter sp.
GCACGGATGTAGCGCACCCCAGAACGGGCGTCCTTCACACAATCGAAGACGCTGACGCTAGTCTTCGCGTTGTGAAGTCGATATGACATGCTGATACCGACGAGACCGAGCTTCGCATAATGTGCGGCGAATGGATACATGCGTGGCGGCGCACCGCCGGTCCAGCCACCGCCGTGAATGATGAGGTAGCAGGCACGTTTGTCACTCGCCTTGAAGCCTTCCGGCTCAAAGACGTGCATCTGCAGTTCACGTTCGGCGATCTTCTTGTAAACCAGAATGCGCGACGGCTTGAGATCCTTCGCCAGCGTGTCCACGGCATCGGGTGCCTTGGCTTTGGCAGCAGTTTGGGCGTAAACAGGAGCGACGAGGGCGAGTGAGATGAGGAGCAGGAATTTCATGAGAGATCAGCAACGTGTTGTTTTGCGTTTGGGAGCCACCGGCAAGCCTCGACGGCCTTTGAGGATGTAAGGCTCAGCATCCGGCACCTGGCAGTCTGTATTGCCCATGTCCACCTCGACGCGGCCAATCTTTCGCGCGGCGGCGATGGCCTTGTCACCGAGCGGGGCGACGTAAGTGCCACAGCAGATGACAAAGTTGTTCATGGTATAACGCACCAGGTTTGGCGACGAATGGATCGTCTTCACGACGCGGGTGAGAAGCGTGCCGAGCTGCTTGATGGGAAGTTTGTCATCGGGAGTGGTTATCACGACATTCGAAAGAGTGGCCCAGCCGGACACAGCGATTGATTCCTTCGGCGAATCGATCCACTTCAGCGCGATCTCGATGGCCTCAGGATGCTCGGCTGTAACACACGGCACCGTGGTTCCAGAGTGCATATGCCAGACGGATGTTTTGACCCAGCGCTCAATCTCCGCACGTGTCATCTTACGGCCATCAGCCACGAGCCCGGCGAGATACATCGCATCTGAGACGCCGGTGGCGTAGAGCTGCATCGCGAGATCTTGATCGCCCTTGATATGCTTTTGAATCGTCTTCATATCGCCGATGCGCACGCCAAAGATCGGCTCTGGTCCGCCATGACGCATGAGCGTCTTCTTGGTGGTGGCGCTGGCCTTGGCGGCAAGCGCCTGCATGACTTCATCGAGTGTCATTTTTTGCCGAAGCAGTAGGCGTACTTGTTGGAGCGGAGGAAAATCTGGCCGTCGGACACGGCGGGACTGGCGTTGGATACACTATCGTCACCAGCGATGAAGTTGGTGGCGAGCAACTCGAACTGCGGCTTGGCAGCGATGACATAGGTGCCGGTTTCGCGGCCCACGCAGTACATTTTGTCACCTGCGAGCAGCGGCGTGGAATACCAACGGTCGCGCTTCTGGCGTGAGGCGAGCGGTTGTTCATAAACGACCGCGCCCGTCTTAGCATCAAGGCAGGTGGCGACACCACGCGAATCGTTGATGAAGTAAAGATGGCCGTCATTATAAATAGGCGAGCCGACGTTGCTGCCTTTCTGCGCCTGCCAGACGATGTGCGTGGCGCTCACATCGCCTTTGCCACCGGCTTTGACGGCCTGGCTCTGTCCGTTGGGGTGGCCGATGACGAAGATGACGCCGTCATGGGCGACGATACTGGGGCAAAGCTCGGCGGCAGCGATGCTTTTGCAGAACCAAAGCTCGGTGCCGGTGAGCGGATCGAAGGCGCGGAGCTTGCCGTTGGAGTTCACGACGAGTTCATCATGTCCATCGACCTTCACAATGGTCGGCGTGTTCCAGGAGGCGGGGAAACCTGTGGCGCTCCACACGGTTTTGCCGGTTTTGCGATCAAGAGCGAGGAGTTGATTGCTCTCCAGCGCGGCATTCACTAGGAGTAACTCGCCATACAGAATGGGCGACGAGCCGACGCCCCAATCGTGCGCTTTTTCACCGACGCTGATGTTCCAGACGGCTTTGCCTTCGACGCTGTAGGCATGGATGCCCGCATTCGCCATGAAAAAATATACACCCTTGCCATCAGTGACCGCCGAACTCGACGCATAGCCATGCGTGGTGATGTAAGTGCCGGTGTAAGGCTTGTTTGGCAGATCTGTCGTGATCTCATGGTTCCACAGGATCTTGCCGGTCTTCTTGTCGAGGCACAAAGCGTGGCGTTTGAGCTTCGCCATGTCGCCGGGTTCTTTGATGTCGATGCCGTAGCCGCTGTAGCTGGTGATGAAGACCTTTTCGCCGCTGATGATAGGACTCGATGAACCAGGTCCGGGCAGCTCGGTGCGCCAGACGAGGTTTTCCTTTTCGCTCCACGTCAGCGGCAGATTCGTGTCAGTGGTGACACCATCAGCAGTAGGACCGCGGAACTGCGGCCAGTCGGCAGCATTGAGAGAAGAGACGAGGCAGAGCAGAAGGAAGCAGCGCATGGCATGGTAATGGTTGGCTGAAGTCAGAACGGCTGACGATGCGAATGATTGCAGGTTGAGTGGAGAAGTTAAGACAGTGGCCCGATGCGCCTTGTGCTGAGGACCATCTCATCAATCCAAAGCTTCTGCGCGTGAGGCAGCAGGCCGGGGCCGAAGTAAGGGGCCATGAGGAACTGGTTGAACTTCATGCTGGGAAAATCGGTGGAGCGCAGGATCACATCCGTGCGCTCGATGACGAGTTTGCCGTCGAACCAGCCGCGAACAATGCCGTCGGCATTGGCTTTGTCGGTTTTGAGGTCGAGGGTGTTGAGCTTGAAATGGGCTTCAACGCAATGCCATGCGTCGTCGGTGAAGAGTTCTTCGGCGCTGTCGTAAAGCATACCGTTGTAGCCGCCTTTGATTGGTCCTTGGGTCAATCCGTGCGGCGTGTCCTTGTTTTGAATGTCCTGCGCGGCGAGTCTCAGTTTGCCGTTCACCGGCTCGATGT
>JBIKIA010000152.1:0-9667 GCA_044361885.1 Prosthecobacter sp.
CCACAAAGCGCTGAGTGGCGACCTCGGTGAGCTTCACGCTCATGTCTCGTCCGCATGACGCGATGAGCTTGCCTTCGAGTCCCCAAACCGTGTCGAGCACCCAATCCGAGTGTCCACCCATGAAGACGACTTCTTTGCCCGTGGCTGCTTCGTAGGCTCTCATGCCGTTGTCGCCGCAACCGACCGCGATGAACTTGCCATCGGGCGACCAGCTCGCGCCGTAGAGGGTGTCAAAGGTCAGTGATTTGGAGAGTTCGAGCTTTTTCGCTGCCACGTCCCAGATCTGGATCTCTCCCATGCGCGCTGGGCTGCCGCCGGTGACGAGGATCTTCTTCCCATCCGGCGACCAAGCGAGCTTTTGCACACGCTCAGAGAGACCGACCAAGCGAGTGACGATGCTGCTGCCATCTGCTCTGTGGATCAAAACCTCATGATAACCCGCGACGGCGATCTGCGTGCCATCGGGCGAATGCTCCAGCGAGGTCACGGCAGGTGCGGTGACATACACGGGCGGATGCTCCATGTCATAGTGCGCCTTCGCCGAGGCTGGCGTGTCATCCTTCGCACCTTCACTGACCCATTTTTTGATCAGCGCGACCTGTGTCTCGTGCAGCGGATCGCCCTTCGGAGGCATCTCGATTTTTCCCTCGGTATTCGGGGTGGAGACCTTGAGCAAATTGGATTCCTCCGGCTTCCCCGGCACGATGGCACCGCCTTCTTCACCGCCCGCGAGCAGCTTGGCGAAGTCCGTCATGATATAGTCACCCTTCGCCTTCGCCGGCTGATGACAGCCCGTGCAGTTCGCCTGAAGGATCGGGCGGATGTGTTTGTAAAACGACACCGGCTTCGTGGGATCGATGGTCTCCTCCTTCTTCGGCGCAGCGGCATGCAGCGACGAGGCGAGAAACACGAAGCCCGAGAGGGTGATGAGGGTCTTTTTCATGGCGGGGGAACAGGGGGACGGCACAAATTCAGCACGCCAAAACGCCGGAGAAGCGCAGGCTCTTGCTCCCGCAGGAAAAGGGAGCGGGATAGTCAATACGTCAGGCGGGAAGGGACAGGAACTTGGAGCTCAAGAGAGCTTCCCAGTCTGAGCACGAAAAAATCAGGAACTATTTTCGCATTTTCCTTGGGCTAGCTTTACAGCCTGAAGGATAACACAGAGAAGGGAAGGGCACTTTTAGCTGCTCGGACTAGGCCTGATTGATGTCGAGCACGCTGGTGCTGAAGCCGAACTTGTTTGTCTCGACGCCCATGCGCTGAGCCAGTGAGACGAAGAGATTGGAAAAGACGTGCTTCTCTTTGTCGACGGCGATGTGGCGGCCGTGTTTGTAGCCGCCACCGGCGAGGATGAGAGGGAGGTTCGCGGTGCTGTGAGCGCTGGCGTTGCCGAGATTGGATCCAAAAATGACGGCGGTGCTGTCCAGCAGCGGGCGGCCATTGTCCTGGGTGGCTTTAAGCTTGGTAAGAAAGTCGGCAAAGGCAGTGAACTCCGCCGTCTCGATGACTTTGAGTTCGTCGATCTTCGCGGGGTCCTGGCCGTGGTGGGAGAGATTGTGCCAGTCGTTCTTCACGCCTTCGATCTCGGGCACAGCATTCATGCCGCTGAGGCGCAGCGTCACGGCGCGGGTACTGTCCGTTTGCAGCGCGAGCACGAGGAGATCCTGCATCAGCTTCATCTTTCCGATGGCATCGGTGCGGCTCTGGATGTCGGTGGGCGGCTTGGCATCCACCTTGGGCTTCGGCTTCTGCACCCACTCCTCGTTTTGCACGAGACGGCCTTCGAGATCGCGCACAGCGGAGAAGTATTCGTCGAGCTTCTCCTGGTCGCGTTTGCCGAGCTCGTGATGCAGCTTTTTGGCCTGACCCATCACGGTGTCGAGGATGCTGCGGCCACGTTTCAAGCCGCGCACCTGGGCTGCCACTTCATCCTTTGTGCCATCGACGAAGAGCTGCTGGAAGGCCTTCGACGGGGAGCTCTCCGCAGGCAGTGGCACGCCGCTGGCCGACCATGAAAGCGAATCACTGCCCGTGCCGAGCACGAGACTGGGGAAGCGCGTCTGGCTGCCGATGCGCTCGGCGATGTATTGGTCGATGGAGATCGTGTTCTTGAATCCAGCGAGGCCGGGATGCTTCGCGGAGGTAAGCCAGGTCATCTCGGAGGTGTGGCCGTTCGCACCATTTTGCTCTTCATGCTGGAGGCCGGAAATCACGGAGAAGTCGGCCTTCAAAGCTTTCAGCGGCTCCAGATACGGCGTGGGCGTGTAGTCCGCGCCGGTTTCCTGGGGGAATAAGAAGGGCGTGTGAAAGCCGAGCGTGGCGCACATGGCGAGGAAACGCGGAGGCGGCTGACCTGCGGCGGCCTGGGCGCGCGTGGCAAAAGCGGGCATCATCGCCTCCAAAAAAGGCAGGCTGAGCACGGTGCCGGTGCCGCGAAGGAAGGCACGGCGGTCGAGGTGGCGTTTGGTGGCGATGTTCATAGCGCTAGGCAGGCTGAAACGAGCCATGACTCGATTCTCTGACATGGAAATGAACCGCCAAGCGCTGAACCCACCATGGATTCAGCGCTTCAAGGGCGGTCAGGCAATGCGCGCCATGATCTTCTCGGTGCGTGTAACCACGCGCTGAGGATCATCGAGCAGGCCCGCGCTGAGCAGGGCGTTGTCGAGGATCTGCTCGCTGAGCAGGGTCGCGAGATCCGCATCGCTGCTGCGGAGGTTGTTCACCTTCTTAACGAGGCCGTGACGCGGATTGATCTCCAGGATGACCTTCGGTGCGGTGACTTCGTCGGGCTTCATGGCCTTCATCATCTGGCGCATCTGCGGGGTCATCTCACCTTGCGGCGTGATGGCGAGCGCGGGTGCATTGACGAGGCGTTTGCTGGCGCGGACTTCCTCCACGCCTTCGGCCAGAGCTTCGTTCAGCCAGCCGGTGAAGGCGGTGATTTCTTCTTCGCTGAGGGATTCACCTTCCTGCGCGACATCGCCGAGATCGACATCCGGGCTGTTCACGGCCTGGAGCTTCTTGCCATCAAACTCAGGCAGGCTGGAGATGACGTATTCGTCGATGGGTTCGTAGAGGAAGAGGACTTCGTAACCCTTCGACTTGAAGGCTTCGAGATACGGGCCGCCTTCGATGGCGCTGCGGCTCGGAGCGGTCTGGTAATAGATGGAGGTCTGCTCCTCCTTCATGCGCTTCACGTAGTCGCCGAGACCGACCTGCTCGCCTTTGTCGGTGAGGCTGGATTCAAAGCGCAGCAGCTTGGCGATGGTGTCGCGGTTCGCGTGATCGGTGGCGACGCCTTCTTTGATGAAGCGGCTGAACTTGGCGTAGAACTCCTGGAACTTCTTCGGGTCGTCCTGCGCTTCTTTGTCGAGGAACTTGAGGAGGCGCTTGCTGACGACTTCGCCCAGCTTGCGCACGAGGGCGCTGTCCTGCATGGACTCGCGGGAGATGTTCAGAGGCAGGTCTTCGCTATCGATCACGCCGCGCACGAAGCGCATCCAGTCTGGCAGGAGCTTCGGCGGATGCGGGTCGATGAGGACTTTTTTGCAGTAGAGGCCGACGCCGGGCTCCATCTGGCCCATGCCAAACATCTCCATGTTTTGCTCGGGGAGGAAGAGCAGCGCGTTGATGACGAGTGGGGCATCGGCCTGGAAGTGGAGGCGGTAGCTCGGCTTGTCGAAGGCCTTGGCGGTGAACTTGTAGAAGGCTTCGTATTCCTCCTCGGTGACGCTGTCTTTGCTCTTCAGCCAGATGGCCTCGACCGTGTTCACGCGCTCGCCATTCAGCGTGATGGGGAAGCCGACGAAGTTCGAGTACTTGCCGAGCACGCTCTTCACGGTCCATTCTTTGGCGAACTCTTTGGCGTCTTCCTTGAGCTTGATGACGATGCGGCAGCCGCGTGCCTGATCGGGGGCTTCATCGATGGTGTAGGTGCCCGCGCCGGTGCTCGTCCAGCAGAGGTGCTCACCCTCGCCGCGCCAGGAGTGGGTGTAGACTTGCACTTCATCCGCCACCATGAAGGCGGAGTAAAAGCCGACGCCGAACTGGCCGATGAGGGAGGCATCGCCGCCCTTGCCCGCGTTCTTCAAAGCGGCGGCAAAGGCCTTCGAACCGGAATGGGCGATGGTGCCGAGGTTCTCGACCAGTTCCTCGCGCGTCATGCCGATGCCGGTGTCGGAGATGGTGATGGTACCTGCGGCTTCGTCGGAGCTGATGGTGATCTCCAGGGGTGCCTCGGACTGGAAGACTTCCTTCTCGGTCAGTTGCGTCAGGCGCATCTTTTCCAGGGAGTCGGCGGCGTTGGACACGAGCTCGCGGATGAAGATCTCGCGGTCGGTGTAGAGGCTGTGGATGACGATGTCCAAGACCTGCTTCACCTCGGCCTGGAACTCATGGGTGGTCGGTGTGCTCATAGTGTATTTCTTTTGGGTGGGGGGAAACGGGCGCGGAGAGTAGATGGATGCGCTCTGGGGTCAAGGGGCACCGCGCACCGCAGCCACATGGCAGAGGTCGCCTGAGCATTCGTTACTCTGGGTCAGGAGGAAAGGGCAGGGGAGGCGATGTTTGCTTTGATGGCCTCGACTATTCTTTCAAGAACCGACACCTGCCCGTTTCCTGCATCCTATTTTGTCATTCAGTTGGTCTGTCCCCGCTTTCCCGAAGCGCGGTATCCACCACACCGGCTTTCGTGAAGGGGAATGGGCCGCTGCGATGTTATGATTTCAGCGCGACGGTCTTGCCTGACGACACACCAGGACGCGCAGCACGTTCGCAGACGATGCGTGAGATATTGAAAAGGAGTCGTGAGGCGAGATAGGGAGAGAATCGCCGCAGGCGGCCGAGTTCGTCATAGTTGATCTTCAGCAGCTTCGCATCTGTGCGGGCGGTGACATCCGCCGTGCGGCGCTGCTGCGTGACAAAGGCCATCTCGCCGAAGACGTCTCCGGGGTGCATCTCTTTGAGCAAGATGCGGCCTTCAGGACTCTCGACACTGGCCTCCAACTCGCCTGAAAGCACGACGTATAGAGAGCTTCCGACATCGCCAGCTTTGACAGGCACTTCACCGCTGCGGTGCTCGACCACATTCGAGGCCAGGATCAGCCGCCGTGCCTGCCAGCCACTCAGCCCGGCAAAGAAGGGCGATGTCTCGATCAGCGAGCGCCGCACATTCAAACCAAGCACATCCCACAATGTGACGATGCGCGTCCGCCCAAACATGACGGGCGTGACGATCATGTCGGTGATCAGGCCGAGCACCATGACGCCCGAACTCAGCAGACCAAACTCCCGCACCGGCTGGAAGCTGGAGAGGCCGAGTACGGCAAAGCCGGAGGCGAGAGCGATGGTGGTCGTGGAGATCGGCGCGAGTTCTTCACGAATCGCGACCTCGATGCCGCGCCGTTCATCCTTCAGCTCGCGGGCCTCGCGATTGAAGCGCACGAGCAGATGCAGTGTGTCATCCACCGCGATGCCGAGCGTGATCGCTGCGACCATGCAGGTGCCGACATTCAGCGGGATGCCTGCGATGCCCATGATGCCAAAGATCATCGCCACGGGGAACACATTCACGATGAGTGTGATGACCCCGCAACGCGCGGAAAGGAAGAGACCCCACACGATGAGGAAGACCATGGCCATCATGCTGCCGAGCGATGAGATTTGCCCGCTGGTGATCGACTCCGTCGCCGTCGCCACTAGCAGGGCACTGCCGGTCAGCGTGTAGCTGTTCGTATTGAAGCTGCGATCATTCATGATCGCACGGATCTCGCGCTCCAAGGCCAGGAGACGCCCGGAGTCGGTGAAGTCGCAGCGCAATTGCACGCATGCCTGCGAGTGATCCGGCGTCAGGAAGGCCTGGTAATCTTTGGCATGAAGGAAGAGCATCATCTGCTGCACGGCGGCGGCTTCATCAGGCACACGCTCGAAGCGGGCATCGCCACCACGGAGCTGCGAGTTCATGCGTGCCAGCAGATCGGCAAAGGAGGTCACGGCGGTGATACCATCGACCTTTCGCAGCCGCGCAGCCACCGCTTCGAGTTGTTTCAAAGCACGCGGTTCCAGGAACTCACCACGATCCGCCTGAAGTGTGAGATTGAGCATGGTCAGACCGGCCAACTTGTCAGTCACCGCCGCATCACGCACCCGCACGGGTGAGTCTGGGCGGATAAAGGACTGCAAATCATTCCCTGCACGGATGCTGCGTGCCTGCCACAGCGCCGCCGCGCAGATGATTGCCAGCACGACCATAATGGCTCGCGTGTGTGCCAGCAGGAAGCTCACCAGCGCTGAAGCGATGCGTGCCGCCCATCCGCCCTCATGCGAAGCGGAAACACCAGCACGCGGCATCATGAAGGGCAGAAGCATCCGCAGCAGCGCGGGTAGGAAGAACATCGAGATCAAAAATCGCCCACTCATGCCCAGCGTGGCCGCCATGCCGAAGTCACGCAGGATGGGCAGCTCACTCAACGCCGTGGTGGCAAAGCCCAGTACCGTGGTGCAGGACGTGAGCATCATCGGCAGAGACAGGCTTTTCACCGTGGCCTGCATCGCTGTCGCGCCATTCATTCCCTGCCTCAGATGATCGCGGAACTCATGCACGAAATGCACATCGCTCGTGGCTCCGATGATGACGATCAGGGCGGGCAGGATCGAGTTCAGGAAGTTCACCGGGATGCCAAAGATCTGCATCAGCGCCGCCGTCCAGAGGATCGCGACAGCGGCATTGATGATCGGCAGTACGCCTGCCCAAAAATTCCGCTGCGTGATCGTCAGCAGCACGAGCACGATCACCAAAGCCAGTGGCAGGATGAGCCGTTGATCCGCCGCGAGTCGCTCGCGCATCCAGGATTGCGTGAACGGATCACCGATCTGGAACAGTCGCTCAAAGGACGCCTGATGCGGTGCCAGGATGGCATCTAGCGCTGCCACCGCGTCCTCCATCTTCATCTCTCGATACTTTGGCGAGAGGCGCAGGATCATCATCAGCGCCGTGCCATCCTCCGCCACGAGCTGGCCGCGCAGCAGTGGATTCGTCACCGCTCGTTCCTTCGACTTCGCTGCCTGTTCCGCCGTCTTTGGCAGACGTGCCAGCACCGGTGCCGTGCTGATCATGCCGCCCTGATCCCGCAGATCCGGCAGAGTGAAAAGACTCTCCACCTTCGCTACAAAGGGCAGCTTCGTGATCTCCTTGTGGATCTCATTCAGCTCCGCCAATCGCTCCGGTGTGAAGAGCTGCGCATCCTCCGCATAGATCGCCGCCACCTCATCCGTGCCAAAGGTGGCGCGCGCCTTTTCATACTCGGTCACCGCCAGCCCCGCCGTCGGATACAGACTCTCCACACCGAGATCTAGCTTCACCCGTTGAGCCAGCGGCACTGCTGTCAGCGTCAAACCGATGACGAGCAGTAGGCAGAGATATTTGCGTTCCCAGGAAAGGAGAGCCAGACGGATCACAGCGGTCAGGGATCGTGGTTCAGACGCACGCGGGTCAGTTCACATCCACGGTCATGCCCAGATCAAAGATGAACTCTTCCACATCCAGCAGCGGCCAGTTCTCCAGCTTCTTCGGCGTGAAGTATTCAGCGTCGATGTCCTCATCCACGCGCCCCTCGATCACAGTGAAGGTGGTCTTGCTCTTCGACTCCACCGACTGCATCACCGCCACTCGCGGACGAGTCGTCTTGCCCTTCACATCCTTGGAGTCATAGCCCGAGGCGGTCAGCAGCTTCACCAGACTCTCCTTGCTATCGTAGTAGGCGATCTTGCGCAGGTGGAAGCTGCCTTTCTCGATGAACAGATCACGGAAAGCATAGGCGCTTTCCACGTCTTTGCGGCTCTCACTCGCACGCACCACATAGCAGGCCGCGCCCTCGACTTCTCCATCCGCGAGGCGCTTGTATTCATGCCACTCGGGCACCTCCTTCAGCAGATCTTCAAAGGTGTAGTCAGAGCCGAGGAATGAACCCTGACGGGCTTCAGGCGTCAGTTGCTTCATCTTTCCCAGAGCTGGCAGAAAGAAGTGATACGCCAACTCCTGCTTGGCCGAGGTCGTCGCCAGCAGCGTCACACCTTCCACTTCCTTTGGGAAAAGCAGTCGCATGAACATGCTCTCCGCCTCTCCCTGCTTTTGATAGGCCAGCAGGATGCGGCGCTCGGTGACAGGAGCGTCAGGAAGCTGCGTCTCCATCTTCACATAGGCCATCTCGGACTTGGACTGATTCCCCTCCGAGTAGCGTTTCACGATCGACTCAGCCGTCAGACTGGCATCGTCTTGAGCACAGAGGACCGAGGTCACCATCGCAATGGCCAGACCCAGACCACGACCTACAGAGAGCTTGAAGCATGAGAGAAAACTTTTGTGCATAACTCCCACCTTTCAGATCACTCGCTGCAATGCCCGCACGTCATTGTGACATTCCCGTCACATCCTGCCTTTCGCCCGTGATTTCTGTATCGCAAAACCCAGCCTTCAGCTTGCGCATACATGCCACTCAAGCTGCGGCGGCAGGGAGAAGCCCGCGAACTCAATGTGAAGTACACGGCGGCGGCGTTCGCTCACTGAACGCGAGGAGGCATGAAGCAGCAGCGGACGCATCAGCAGGGCATCACCGGTTTGGGCTGTGCAAACTACTTCCGCATGGGTTTCACGGCATCGGGTGATGCTCTCGGCATTCAATCGGCCCATGCGATGCGTGCCGGGCAGCACACGAAGCGCGCCATTGTCAGAATCGGCATCATCAAGGTGCAAACGCACAGTGAGCATCTGCTCCAGCAGATCCACGGACGGCTGCACATGCGGTATCCCGTCCTTCACACTCCAGGGGCCGAATCCAAGCATCTCCACACGTTCTGCGACCGCTAGCGTGAGGTCCTGATGCCAGGTCACGAGCCAGTTTGTCTCGGGCCGCTTGTCAAAGTAGATGCCACGAACTGGGACGGGTTCGGAAGGCAGATGCGGACGCACGAGATCGGTCAGCAACGAACGGGCGAGTTTCATGACCTCAACTACCCTCAACATGCCACGGGAGCCCGCTCCATCGGCCTCGCCAAGAAGATCACGCATAGACTTGCAGGCTGCGGCACCCAGCACCTGAGGGACGAGGACGAATCCACGGGCCTCAAGTTCGGTGCTGCGGCTCATGGTTTGAGTGATGCCAGACTCTACGATGGCTGGGCGTCGAGCGCGGCCTGGGCGCGGGCTTTGGCCTGGGCGGCTTTGCGGAGGATCTCGTCGGGGCTGGGGAGGGAGGCGAGGACGTCGGCGGGGATGAAGCCGTCGCTGACGAGCTTGGTGAGGCATTTTTTGCGCTCGTCGAGGGCTTTGTCCGGGCTGCGCTCTTTGCTGAAGCGGGACTTCGCGGCGGCGCTTCGGTCTTTCAGCGCGGAGTAGATGTCGCCGCCGAGGAGGGAGGAGATATCGACCTTGATCTTTTCGCGACCGGCGTCGGTGGCGTTGACTTCGTCACCGTTGATGGGGCTGGCCTGATACTTGGGGAACATGATCGCGACTTCGGGACAGACGCGGGAGCAGGCAGGGCAGTTGGTCTTGCAGTTGTCGTTGTTCTGGACCTGGATCTTGTGGTCGGCGCTGACGCCATAGACATCGAAGAGGCAGAAGCTGAGGCACTGCATGCAGTTCGTGCAGCGGGTGTAGTCGATGACG
>JBIKIA010000668.1:0-2850 GCA_044361885.1 Prosthecobacter sp.
CGTGGTGGCGTAGGCGATGGCCTCATCCACGTAGCCGATGGCGTCCTTGCGCTGGCCTTCCTTGTTCGATTTGGCATTGGTGAGGGATTTGCGGGCGGCCTGAAGGCTCGTGAGTGGTTTGACTGCTGTCTTGGCCGCTTCCAGATGACCGATCGCCGCCCTCATGCGGGGATTACCGTCAGGATCCTTCGCCGCAAGCGGGGTGAAGGCTTGGAAGAGGGAGATGAAAAGAACCCAAATGAATCCGGTGCTGTGTTTCATGGTTTACCTTTCGATGGTGTGACGGTTCATCACCGGCTGCATCTGAAAAAGCAGGCAGACTCCAAGTGGTGAATCCGCCGCGTCGGTGTGAAGCAGAGGTCAGACGGGACTGCTGCGCCGAACGAAATGGGCGAGGAACTCGCGGTTGCCATCGGTGCCCTGGATGCTGGACTCGACGAGGCCGCGCCATTCGAGATCGGGCTGGCTTTGGACGAAGTCCTGGATGCGCTGGCAGGCGCGGGCATGGGCCTCGGGATCGCGGACGATGCCGCCGGGGCCGACGTCTTCGCGGGTGAGCTCGAACTGGGGCTTCACGAGAACGAGGGCCTGACCGCCGGTCTTCAAGACGCTGAGGGCTCCGGGGAGGACGAGGGTGAGGGAGATGAAGGAGACATCGGCGACGATGATGTCCACCTCTTCGGGGACATCAGTAGGCTGCATGTGGCGGACGTTGAAGTTCTCGCGGCAGATGACGCGGGGGTCGTTGCGGAGCTTCCAGACCATTTGGTTGGTGCCGACGTCGAAGGCATAGACTTTCACCGCGCCGCGCTGGAGGAGGCAGTCGGTGAAGCCGCCGGTGGAGGCACCAACGTCCATGCCGATGAGGCCGGTGACGTCGATGTGGAAGTGGTCGAGCGCGCCTTCGAGCTTGAGGCCGCCACGGCTGACGAATTTGGGCGGCTGCCGGACGGTGAGGATGGCATCGGGGCGGACGAGCCAGCCGGGCTTGGTGAGGACGGTGTCTCCCTGCATGACTTCTCCGGCCATGATGAGGCGCTTGGCCTGCTCACGGGAGGGTGCCTGACCGCTCTGGACGAGGGCCTGATCGAGTCGTAGCCGGGCCATCAGCGGACGACGGGCTGGATGACTTCGTCGCCAGGCTCGATGGTGATCCCGGCGGGGATGGAGGTGAGGTCGAGATCGGCGACGGCTTCGTTTTCTTCGATGGTGTCGGTGATGCGGATCTTGCCGAGGACGCCGTTTTCGCGACGCACCTCAAGCTGCTGGCCTTTGGCGAGGCCCTGCTTCGAACCGGCGTCGAGGATAACGAAGCCCTGATCTTTGACGACGGTCTTGATTTTGGCGATGGGCTTGGCGGCCATGACCTGCTTTTGCAGGGGGGTGAGGGTGTTGGTGTTGATGCCCTTGGCCTCGGCGGCGAGGATGGTCTTTGGCACGGTGAGTCCGCCGCCGGGCAGATCGGCAGTGGCGGGGGTGGTCAAGACGGGGGCATTGACGGGGCTGGTGGTAGCCAGGGTGCCGGGGGTGGGCGGGGTGATGGAGGTGGCCGGGGCGGGGATGCCGGGCAGGGGCACGAGGCTGTCGCCCGTGGGGGAGGCATAGGCCTCGGTGGCCTGCTTTTTCTTGATGAAGGCGAGTTCCTCTTTGGCACCACGGGCGGCCTGCTGGCCTTCCCAGGCGAGGTAGGAGGTGGCACCGATGAGGAGGGCGGTGAGGACGTAGGCGAAATGAATGAGGCGCATGGGGGAAAGGGGAAATGGGGCTGGGTGGAACGAAGGACGGAGTTTCAAAGACTACCGCGATTCATGAAAATCAAAATCTGATTTCCATTTGCGTCATCCTTGCACCACCAGCCCTGCGTTTCACTATGGCACTCATCACATGACAGACATCGCATTTTTCAGGCTCCCGGACGGACGGGCGTGGATCGGACAGGGACCCTTTGAGTCTCTGGCGTCCATGCCAGCGGACGGCGGGGCCTTTTACGTCAATGACTTCGATCTGAAGGACCCCGCGCCCTGGAAGCGCCCCGCCAAGCTGATCCCCGTCGCCGCCGAATCACTCGCCAGCAGTGTCGGCTGGAATGGGGCACAGGCTCCGCACATTCAGTGGGCAAAGCCCGCGACGGAGTGGTTCAAGATGGCCTTCCGTCGCATCCGCCGCGAGGTGCTGGCGAAGCGTCTAGAAAAGATGGTGCCGGTGCTGACCGAGCGCGGGAGCATCGTGAGTGGTGATCCGATCCGTCTGCTGGAGCGCGTGATGGATGCGCCGCCGAACACGTGGGGATACGCCTGGGTGCAAGGCGAAGAGGGGTTCATCGGCGCGACGCCGGAGCTGCTCTTCCGAGCCCACGGACGGGATGTGCAGACGATGGCGCTGGCTGGCACGGCCAAGCCGGGCGCGCAGGAGGCCTTCCTCAAAGATGTGAAGGAGATCGACGAGCACGAGATCGTGGTGCGCTACTTGGAAGCGCAACTTTCCAAGCTGGGCCCCGTGCAGCGTGATCCGCGCGGGCTTTGCCAGGCCTCGACGCTGCTGCATTTCCAGACGAACCTGCGAGTGCAACTGGCCGGTGACGCCGTGCCAGACACGCTGGTGCGCGAGCTGCATCCCACGCCCGCGGTGGGCTGTCTGCCGCGTGAGCAGATGTGGCTGGATCGTCTGCGGGAATATCGCGCGCAGTTGAAGGTGCCGGGATTCTTCGGCGCTCCCTTTGGCTTTGCGGAGCCGGGCGAAGACCACATCTGCCACATGGTGGTGGCCATTCGCGGGGTGAGCTGGAGTGGTCAGGAAGCCCAGCTTCCGAGCGGTTGCGGCATCGTGGGTGGCAGTGCCTTTGATCACGAA
>JBIKIA010000670.1:0-2849 GCA_044361885.1 Prosthecobacter sp.
GATGCGTCAGCCGTGACCCTTGCCTTGTCTTCATGATGAAACCGACCCTCGGCATCATCACCTCCCTCCTCGCCACTGCATGCTATGCTTGAAAAACTGTCGGGATCTCATTCGCGATGGCATGGGGTTTGGCAATTTGGACAGCGCATCGACCAGGAAGAACCGGATAGAAACTCTCCAACGTCCGCGTAACTGGTATGACCTCCTACCACAGGTCTATTCCGATTCTTTCTCCGCTCATGAAACTCATCCGCTTTGGCACCCCCGATCACGAAAAACCAGGTGTCCTCCTCGACGATGGACACCGCATTGATGCGTCAGGGTTTGGCTCGGATTACGATGAGGGATTCTTTGCCGACGACGGGCTGGAGCGGCTGGTGGCTTGGGTGAAGGCTAATGCGGCCATGGCTCCGACGGTGGATGCGAGCGTGCGGCTGGGGCCTTGTATTGCACGACCGAGCAAGATCGTGTGCGTGGGGCTGAACTACACGGATCACGCGAAGGAATCGGGAATGCCGATCCCTGCGGAGCCGATTTTGTTTTTCAAGAGCACGTCGTCGATCGTCGGACCCAACGATGATGTGGTGATCCCTCGGGACTCCAAGAAAACAGACTGGGAAGTGGAGCTGGCGATCATCATCGGCAAAAAGGCACAGTATGTCAGCGAGGAGGATGCGATGCAGCATGTGGCTGGCTACGCGCTGCACAATGATTACAGTGAGCGCGAGTGGCAACTTGAGCGGGGCGGTCAATGGGTGAAGGGCAAGAGTTGCGACACCTTTGCGCCACTGGGGCCATTCCTGGCGACGGCGAATGAGATTCCTGATCCACATAGCCTGCCGCTATGGCTGAAGGTGAATGGGGTGACACGTCAGAACAGCAGCACAGCCCAAATGATCTTCGGCGCGCCGAAGCTGGTGAGTTACATCAGCCAGTTCATGACCCTGCTGCCAGGTGATGTCATCAGCACGGGCACCCCACCGGGCGTGGGGCTTGGCCTGAAACCTGAACCTGTCTTCCTGAAACCCGGTGATGTGGTGGAACTGGGTATCGCAGGCCTCGGTGAATCACGACAGGTGGCACGGGCATTCACGGCGTTGGCATGAAGAACCAATGACCTCACCTGTGAAATCCTCTCTCGAACATCAACTGAAAGCCCTTCTCCCGCACGGGCGTGTGCTGAATTCCCCGGCACAGCTGGCAGGCTATGGCGCGGACGGGCTGGGCTATAAGAACCACTTGCCGGATGCGGTGGTGATTCCGGCGGATGCGGAGGAGCTGGCTGGCTTCATGCAAGGCGCGAGGGCGCTGGGGGTGCCGGTGGTGATGCGGGGAGCGGGCACTTCGCTTTCGGGTGGACCGGTGGCGGCGCAGGGTGGCGTGATCGTTCACACATCGGCTTTGAAGAAGATTCGGGAGATCAATACCGAGGGCTTCTGGTGTGAAGTCGAATGCGGTGTGGGACTCAATGACCTCGATGCTGCGCTGAAGCCGCATGGCGTGTTTTATCCGCCTGATCCATCGAGTGGTCCGGTCTGCACGCTCGGGGGCAATGTGGCTTCGAACGCGGGTGGCGCGCACTGCTTCCGCTATGGCGTGACGAGCAACTATGTCCTCGGAGTCGAGGCGATCATGCTGGATGGCAGTCTGCATCGGTTTGGTGGTCCTGCGGGTGGTCGTGGACCATGGCGCGAGGATTGGAAACGCTTCATGATCGGCTCCGAAGGCACGCTGGCGGCCTTCACTCGCTTCTGGCTGCGACTGCTGCCATTGCCGGAGAAAGTGTGGACATTTCGCGCCACCTATCCCGATATGAAAACCACGGAAGCGGCGATCCATGCTTTGGTGGCACACTCGTCGTATCCGGCGGCGATCGAGATGCTTGACCCGCGTGGTGTGGCGATGGTGGAGAGCAGTCAGATGGCTTGTGGATTGCCGGGGGGCTCGTTCATGCTGCTGGTGGAGATCGATGGCCCTGAGGCTCTGGTCAATGCTCGCGTGCAATCCGTGGCTGAGCTTTTGCGTCATGCAGGCTCGAACGACGTGATGTACAGCGATGAAGATGAGATCCGAAAGAAACTCTGGAAAGCCCGAAAAGCCGCAGGTGGACTGCTCGGACAGCTTAGCCCCGCTTACGTCGTTCAGGACGCGGTAATACCTAAGCGTGCGTTGGCCGAGGTGCTGCAGCTTGTCTATGATGAGGCCGATGCCGCGAACATCCGCGCAGTGAATGTCTTCCACGCGGGCGACGGCAATCTGCATCCAAACTTTCTCTTCGACTCGCGTGTGCCGGGAGAACTGGAAAAGGTGGAACTCATCAGCAAGCGACTCATGCAACGCGTCATCGAAGTCGGCGGCACGCTCAGTGGCGAGCACGGCATCGGCGATGACAAGTCCGCCTACATGCCACTGGTCTTTGGTCCAGACTCCATGCGTCTCCAACTCTCCGTGCCAGCCGCCTTCAATCCCGCGCATCAAATGAATCCACTAAAGGTTTTCGACACTCGCCACTTCATCGCATGAACGTCTTCCCTCCCATGCAGAACGAGCGGCTCTTTGTTCCCTTCCTGGATGAAGTGGATGGCACGCTGTGCCTGCCCGCGAACGCGAAGGCGTCTGACATTCATTCGCAAGCTCACGCGCATCGCCTGCGCTTTCCGCTTCTCTTGGATGCAGATCTGGATTTACGCTCACAAATCGCTGCCAGCACTCATGCGCCTGCATCGTGCCGATTTGGGCCATATTGCGACAACATCCTTGGCATGAACTGGCGGCTGCCGAGCGGGCGTATCGCGCGCATTGGCGAACGTGTGGTCAAAACCACCACCGGCTATGATTGGCTCCGCTTC
>JBIKIA010000669.1:0-2849 GCA_044361885.1 Prosthecobacter sp.
CAATCTCAGCAGTATTCGCGAGACGCTCAGGTGCGCGGGGATCGACTTCACCGGGTTTGGCCAGATTCAGGAAAAAGGCGAGCAAAACGGCGAAGCTGGCGAAAGCGCCGAGCACCCACAGGAATGGGGAGCCGGTCTTCGGAGATGTGGCAGCAGCGGACATGGGAGAGATCAGTTGATGACGTTGGCGGACTCGAGCAGGCGCGGGTCGCGGCAAGGATACAGGCTGTAATTGGCCAGACTGCGGAGGAAAAGGAAACCAAGGGTGCCGATGACAGCGGCGAAGGCGACGACATCACCCATCCAGGCACCATCCACCACGACGCCTACGCCAAGGGAGGGGCCGCGCTCAGGGATGATGTTCCAGTAAATGTCTACCACATGCATGAAGAGCACCCAGAGGCATATCCCAATCATCACAGAGGGCTTCTTTTTCCGCGACTGCGAGAGCAGGGCCAGGAAGGGAGCGATGAAGTGACCGATGACGATAAAGATGGACACATAACGCCAGCCTTCGGTGTTACGCGTCAGGTAGAAGCGCGTCTCCTCGGTGATGTTGGCATACCAGATGAGGAAGTACTGGCTGAAGGCGATGTAAGCCCAGAAGACCGTGAAGGCGAAGAGCAGCTTGCCCATCAGGTGGTAGTGCTCATCCGTGACGACCTTTTTCAGGTAGCCGAGGCTGCGCAGCCAAGTGACGAGAAGGATCGTGACCGCCATGGAGGACCAGGCGCAACCAGCGAAGATGTAAACGCCCCACATCGTGGAAAACCAAGCATAGTCGAGGGTCTGGACCCAATCGACGGCGGCGAAGGTGATCGTCAGAGCGAAGAAAAGCAGCCAAGTGCAAGAGAACTGACGGGCCTTGATCGTGTGCTTGATGTCGCCATCGGAATCCTGCATCACCGACTTCCCACGCAGTTTGCTGGCGATGAACCAGAGAACGAGAAAGTAAAAAAAGAAACGGCTATACCAGCTAAAGGCAGAAGAGATGTTCAGGTAACCAAACTTAGCAGTCAGGACATGCAGATGGGGATTACTGTCCGCCATGTGATGCAGAGCTTCATAGACGCTCGTGCCAGCTTCGTGAGCGTGATGAGCAGCTTCACGATGATGATTCATCCACTCATAGAGCGGCTTCTGCACCGCAGGAATAAGGAGCGGGATGCACAGGATCGCCAAAGGCAGGATCATGTTTGCAAGCTGCTCCCAGAGACGGCGGATCGCCACACCCCAGCCGGAGTTCGAGGCATTGTGCAGCATGACCCAGAAGCAGCCGCCGCAGACAATGGTGAAGGCAAAGAAGACCGCGAAGAGCCAGGAATAGGCAAAAGTGTCTGTCTTGGAAAAGAAAAGGAACGCAGAACCCAGAAGGCCGAGTGCGCCGATGCCACCAAGGGCGCTGATGAGCTTGCCGCCTTTGGCGGGCTCGAACTTCTCTCCGCCTTGTGGCAGATCTTCAAAAGTGACGTGATGATGACCCATGTTGGAAAAGCGCGCGGGTTACTGGACGGTGACGTTACCCTCTTTCACGGCCACCTGAAGGGCGCGGATGTAAGAGACGATGGCCCAGCGGTCACGGACGGTCAGATTGCCGCCGTAGGGGCCCATGAGGCCCTTGCCGTTGGTGATAACATCAAAAATGGCACCGTCGGCACGATAGGTTGCCACGTTGGCTGGGTCCATGGAACCTGCTTGATGGAAGTTAAAGGCAGTCAGGATGCCATATTTTGAGGTGACTCCCTTGCCATTGCCCGAAGCCGCGTGGCAGACAGCGCAGTAAATGTCGTATTGACGCTGGCCGCGCTCGATCAATGATTTATCAGCCGCAAGCTCAGCAGGCAAGCCGTCGCCATAAAAATCACCGATTTTACCGGTGCTGTAATAATCCACGCCATTTGTAAACCCGTAAGAGGTAGGCTTGGCGTCAGGAGAGGAAGCGGGCTTGGCGGGCACATCGAAACCCATGGGCACCGTGTGCTTCACAGGGAGACGCGCGCCCACACCATCTGCAAAAAAGTCATTTTTTACCTGATACTTCACCTTCGCCTGATGATCCATGTCCGGGAAGATCTCGATCGGGGGCAGCTCACTCTTGCTGCCGCGTGTGCCGAATGCCGCGACAACGATCGCGGCGACAAAGGCGTAACTGAGGAAGAAGTATTTCAACATGGCAGGGCAACGGGGGCCGTTCAGGAGCTTGTGAAAAATTTCACAAGGAGACGGAGAGTAAAAACTTGAGCCACGATTGCAAGGACGAATTCTTTTTTTGTCCGCGCCTTTTTTAACATTCATTCAACCTTGCCATTGGGAATAACTTTTGAGCCTGTCTTACGCGCTTTCGGCTGCTGTTTGCATGGTGCGTTGTCAGAAGGTCTGATCGTTTCCAGTTTCTCCATCTTGGCCATGATTCGATTCCAGAACAGTGTCACCGGCACTCATACTTTTCGCGCCTGGGGAAGTTTCCTTTGCCAGCCGTGGACACTCTGCTAGCATCGACCCCCCATGAATCCCGAGGCGCAAAATTTGGTAGCGGCAGGTAAAATCTCCACCGCAGACGCAGAAAAACTATCCCAGCTCGAAGCTGGAACCTTCGTCCTGCACAAAAGCTGGGGCGTCGGACGTGTCTCCGAGTGGGACCTCGTCGGCGGAGATCGCTTGATCATCAATTTCGAGGGTAAGCCCGGCCATGCCCTCAAACTTGGCTTTGCCATCACCAGCCTTGAAGTCCTGCCAGACACCCACCTCATGTCCCGCCGCCTTGCCGAGCTGGATGTGCTGAAGGAGATGGCCAAGAAGAACCCCACAGGCCTCGTCGAGCTAGCCCTCCAGTCCAGTGGTAACAAGAT
>JBIKIA010000671.1:0-2839 GCA_044361885.1 Prosthecobacter sp.
GGCCCGCTCCAGCAGGAACATGGCGCGGCGGTTTTCCTTCCGCGTGGGTCCGTCGATGGCCCAGCCTTTGCCGCGTCTGCGTTTATCGGTCAGGCTGGTGATCTCGTAGCCTTTTTGGCTGAAGTCGGCTTCCGCTTTGGAAAGCGTCTGCTTCTCAGGTTTGCCGCCGGGCTTCTGGATGAAGACATCGAAGTCGCTGAGCACGAAATTGCCGTTCGAGAAGCGTCCGAGACTGCCGCCGGGCAAAGAAGGATCGGTGAAGCATTCGAGCAGGAAGCCGGAGACGCCGTCCTTCGGCATGGGGGCATCGTAAAGGTAGATGTCCTTCTGTGGATTCGGGCCGCTGGCGAGGTAGCTGGCATCGGGCTGGCGGGTGAGTTTGGCCCCTTGCTCGTTGAGCTTCGAGACGACCTGCGTGGGCTCCAGCAAGGTCCAGGCGGACTTCTGCTCGCTCAATTTGCCGGCGGCGTTCTTTTCCCATTCGGCGAGCAGGGCAGGGAGGGTTTTGCGGGATTCAGCGGCGGCTTTTTCAGCAGCGGCGACCTCCGCTTTCATCGTGGCGATCTGCTTTTCTTGTTCGGCAGAGGTGACGTTCATGATGGGTAGGGAATTGCCGCCGCTGCGGTTGCTGGCTCCCTGGATGCTGCCGCGCTCCTCGACGTTGTTGAAGAAGGCGAAGAGGGAATAGAAATCCTTCTGCGTGATCGGGTCATACTTGTGATCATGGCAGCGGGCGCAGTTCATGGTCAGGCCGAGCCAGGTGAAGCTCGTCGTCTCCACGCGGTCGATGATGTTTTCGATGCGCCACTCTTCGTCGATGATGCCGCCTTCGCCATTGATGCGGTGGTTGCGGTTGAAGCCGGTGGCAATGAACTGCGGCTGCGTGGCATTTGGCAAAAGATCACCGGCGATCTGCTCGATGGTGAACTGGTCAAAGGGTTGGTTGCTATTGAAGGCGTTGATCACCCAATCCCGCCAAGGCCACATGCTGCGGGAGCTGTCGGTCTGGAAGCCGTGGCTGTCCGCAAAGCGGGCAAAGTCCAGCCACTCGCGCGCCATGTGCTCGCCATAGGCGGGACTTTGGAGGAGCTGATCGACGACGCTCTCAAATAACGAATTCCGAATGACGAATTCCGAAACGGCTTCTGGCGTCGGCGGCAGGCCGGTGAGGTCGAGCGTCACACGGCGGATGAGCGTGGCGGCATCTGCTTCCGGGGAAAAAGCCAGACCTTCCTTCTTCAGGCGGGTTTCCAGCAGTTCGTCGATGCTCTTCGCCTTCTGCGAAGCGACGGGTTCGAAGGCCCAGTGGCCTTGATACTCGGCTCCTTCGGCGATCCATTGTTTAATGACAGCCGCTTCGGCGAGGGTGACTGCTTTGTGCAGCTTGCTCGGCGGCATGATGTCGTCCGCATTCGTGGCGAGCACGCGGGCCAGCAGCTCACTTTGTTCCGGTTTGCCTGGGACGATGGCGGCGGTGCCCGATTCGGCGGGCTTCAGCGCCTGATCCCGGAGGTCAAGCCGGAGTTCGCCTTTGCGGTTCTTTTCATCGAAGCCGTGGCAGTGAAAGCATTTGTCCGAGAGGATGGGCCGGACATCGCGATTAAAAACGATCTTTTCCGCCTGTGCTGAGGCGGTGAGAGCGAGAAGAGCAATCAGGGGGCGAAACATGAGCTTCATCATACGAATCCCAGCGGCAAATCCTACGATCTCACCGCATCCGCGAATGAAATCCAAAAAGCCCAGGTTAAAGCCCATCTAACTTCGATCACGCGGCCCCCATTCTGGATCGGAGCCCCTCCACTCCAGATTGCATGCAACCAACCCCAGGTTGAACTGCACGAAACCCAGATTTCACGCCTCGAAACCCAGATTAAAACCCGCGTACTTCAAAGTGCAGGCCGCCAACTCCAGGTTTTTTACCACCAAACCCAGGTGTGGGCGCTCACACCCAGGTTTCGTCCGGCCCAACCCAGATTTGGAGCCGTGAGATTTCGGCTTTTTGAGCCTTACCCCGCTCGGAAATCGGACAAAACCCACATTTTGATCGCCTAACTCCGCCCTGGGAGTGTAAACCGAGACCCATGAGCGCCCAACACCGTGATACTCCCACCCAACCGTCGGCTATCAAGCAGCGCACAAACCTCACGATTTGTTAACCATCTGAACGTTAGGCCACTAAAACACTTATGCCCACCCAAACACGAAAATACCAAGAGTGCCCCGAAACCGGCTTTCACATCGCCAAGTCCCTCCTAGAGAAACTGGGCTCGGTGGCAACACTCGATTCTCAAGAACGGAGAATCGTCGGATCACTGAACCTCTGGTTTTCGTCCTTTCCGGTCACCGTCGCCGTTGCCCCCGAGGCCGACCAATGTATCGTGACGGTAACTAACGACGGAAGTCGCGACACCGAAAAGGAACAAAAAGTGGTCAACAAATACGTTGCCTCGCTTGATGAAGCCTTACTTCCTTTCGATGCACAGAAATCAGTCATTACTGAGTTGCGCGCGGCTTGCATCCAGCACCTCAAATACTCCGAAAAGCAGTTTGAGTCAGGCATTCCCCTCGAAGTATTCGCGAACGAGGTCGAAAAGGTCATGGGACCCTTTAGAATTCTAAAGTCGTCGTCTCCAAGTCGCGTCGAATTCTGGGAAGTGCCAAATGCGAAAGCCGGAGAACATGCTCATATAAGTGCGATTTTCGTCGAGAAGCCGGCTTCCCATCTCAAGGTGGTGTATGGCCGGATGAGTGTTGTTCAGCATGCTCGGCAAGGAACAACTTTACTCAATGTCATTGCAGGTGGCGCGATTCTTCCTGCAGCCGGTCTTGCAGTTGGCCT
>JBIKIA010000005.1:0-30267 GCA_044361885.1 Prosthecobacter sp.
CGATGCCGCTCCAGGTAGGTGTGGATGGCTCTGCGATAAAGATCCGCGCCGAGCTGGCTGCGCAGCATGTGGAGAATCCACGCACCCTTCGGATACACGCGCGTGTCGAACTGCTGCATCGGGTCCTGGTAATCACGCCAGACAGTCGGACGCGTGTCGTTCGCGCCGAAGACAGACTCCGCTTCCTCCCACAGCGAGAACTTCATGGCATCGAGCCCGAGTTTTTCCTGCTCATAAAGGATCGTGTAGTAGCTGGCGAAGCCTTCGTTGAGCCAGAGGTGCGACCAGTCGCGGCAGGTGACGAGATCGCCGAACCACTGATGCGCGGTTTCATGGGCATCGAGCCAGCGCAGCGAGCGGAGATTCTCCACACTCGTGTCAAAGAGCATGTCCGATGCCTCAAAGGTGCAGCTCGTGTTCTCCATGCCACCGGCGAGGAAGTCGTGGCAATAGACCTGGAAATACTTGTCCCACGCGAAGGGCACGCCCGTCTCGCGATTGTAGAACTCGATGATCTTCCGCGTGTCCTGGAAGGCGAGTTCAGCCGTGTGCTTCTGCGAAGGCGGCACGAGCATCGCCAGCGGCAGTTCGCCGACCTTGTCCTCCAGCTTGTGGAAGTAACCTGCGGCGAGTGCGATGAGGTAGTTCACATGCGGCTTGTCCTGCTTCCAATGCCAGGCCGTCAGCGCTCCGATAGGTTGTTTGGAAAGCAGCGCGCCATTCGACACCACCTCCATGTCTGCGGGCACATGGCAGATGATCTCGCTGGTGAAGCGCTCGTTCGGGTAGTCATAGCACGGGAACCAAAAGCGATGCAGGTCCGCCTCGCCCTGCGTCCAGAGCTGCGCGTCACCCGGCTTGTAGCCCATCTCCGGCGTGCGGAAATAGAGACCGTGACGCGGCTCGACGCTGTAGCGGATGCTCACGCTGACTTCAGCATCGGGCGCGATGGGTTTGGCAAAGACGAGCGTCAGCTTCTCCTCACTCACGATCTGATCCGCGAGTTGTGCGCCGGTGATGTCGATCTTCGCGAGGTTCAGCCCCACGGCATCCAGCTCCAGCTTTTCCAAAGGCAGGGCGATGGGGCGGAAGGTCATCGTCATCGTGCCTGCGACCGTGCGCTTCGTGAAGTCAGGCGTCACGTCCAGCTTCACATGCTCGATGTCCACCCGCCGATCACGCGCATACTTGCGCCCAGCGACGAGCTTCAGCGGCTGCGGCAGCAGATGCTTCGCGCAATGCTCGCAGACATGGGAGTCGAGCGAGTCCGCGAGTGCGGTGGAGGCGAGCAGGGAGAGAAAAAGAAGGCGCTTCATCAGGCGCGCATCTTGGGACAGGCCCGCCCCGCGGATCAACCTTTGTTTACCGCCGCCCCCCAGGTCATGCGCAAGCCCCCGAAGACAAAGAGCAGCGGGAACCACATGGAGTAGAGCGCTGCGCGTGTGTCATGTTTTAGCACCGCGAAGTCAGGCTGCGCGGGGTTCACAAAGCAGGTCGTCTCCGTGCCGACGGGGTAGGGCTCGATCTTCTTCCGCGCCACATCCTCGTGATGGCTGGCGATGTCCACCCGCTTGATGCGCGTGCCGGTCTTCGCTTTGCCATCAAAGGTGTAGCTATACTTTACCTGCGCTTTGAAAGTGTGATTCGAGTTCGGTGTCGGGCGCTCTTTTTCCAGCCGAGAGGAGACGATCCGACAGGGTGTGGGTGCCCACCGCCTCGTCTCCTCGGCACGTTGCCAGGCCGTCCACAGCACCCAGGTAAAGAGCATCCCGGCAAGGGCCAGAGACATGCCCAGGGCGGCCAGCCAGAGGCGGCCTGCTTTGGCAGAGGAACTATTGTCGTATATCATTCAGAGCGATGCTTTGACTAGCCTACGTGCGTGCTGCATACAAGGAAGTTACGTTTGCTCCAATGGCCCTCGCCTCTGAACTCCCGCTGCCCAATACGCGCCCTCCGCGCTGGCTCGTCAAGCCAGTGGCCGAAGGTGTGGACAGGCTGGCGGAGGAGACCGGACTGCCACGTGTCCTCTGCGCTCTTCTCGCCCAGCGTGGCATCACGGCGCCAGGACAGATTCGTGACTTTCTCGTGCCAAAGCTGGCCATGCTCGGCGATCCCACCGTGCTCCCGGAGATGGGCCCCGCTGTGGAGCGTATCCTCCAGGCGGTGGATCAGAAGCAACGCGTAGCTCTTTATGGCGACTACGATGTCGATGGAGTTACCTCCATGTCCATCATGTGCCTCACGCTCCGTGCCTATGGCGTGCAGCCGCATCTCTTCCTGCCCTCCCGCATGGACGAGGGCTACGGTCTGAGTCTCGATGGCTTCGCGCGGTTGTTCGAAGAGTTTGGCAAGCCCGACCTGCTGCTCGCCCTCGACTGCGGCACCACTTCGATCAAAGAACTCGCCTGGCTGCGCGAACAGGGAGTCGATTGCGTGATCATTGATCACCACGAACTCGCTCCTCAGGGCCGCCCCGAGTGCATCGCGCTGGTGAATCCGAAACTCGGCAGCACCTATCACTACTTCTGCACTGCTGGACTCGTCTTCAAAGTCGCCCACGCGCTGCTGAAAGCCCGCCGCCTGCCCGAGTTTGATCTCAAAAACATGCTCGACCTCGTGGCACTCGGCACCGTGGCCGACCTCGTGCCGCTCGTGGATGAAAACCGCCTTCTCGTGCGTCGTGGACTCGAAGCCCTGGCTCAGACCGAGCGCATCGGCATCCGCGCTTTGAAGGAGACTGCCGGTGTCGATAGCTTTATCCAGACCCATCACGTCAGCTTCCGCCTCGGGCCGCGTCTGAACGCTGCTGGCCGTCTCGACACCGCCTTTACCTCGCTGCAGTTGCTTCTGGCCGAGGATCCCCTCATCGCCGCAGAATACGCCGCCCTTCTAGAAAGTCACAACCGCGACCGCCAAGCCGTGGAACTGAACGTGTACATCGAAGCCGAACAAATGTTGATGGCCATGGGCGACCTCGACCAGCATCACGCCATCGTGCTCGGTTCGCGGAACTGGCACCCCGGCGTCGTCGGCATCGTCGCCTCCCGCCTCTCACGTATTGCGAACCGGCCCACCATCCTCTTTTCCTTCGATGAAAACGGCATGGGCAAGGGCAGCGGACGCAGCATTCCCGGCTTCTCCCTCGTCGAAGCGATCGACATCTGCCGCGAGCACATCGTGCGCGGCGGCGGCCACGCCATGGCCGCCGGTGTTTCCGTCAGCGAAGACAAGCTCGACGTCTTCCGCATCGCCTTCTGCGAAGCAGCCCGCAATGCACTGACTGACGAAGCCCTCTCCGCCGTGCTCGAGATGGATGCCGAAATCCGCTTCTCCGACCTCACCCACGACTTCCTCCAGAACTTCCGTTTGATGGAGCCCTTTGGTCAGCAAAACAGCGAGCCCGTCTTCCTCTGCCGTCGCGTGACCCCACGCCTCCCAGGCCGCACGATGAAGGACAAGCACCTGCGCGTCATGCTCACCCAGGACGGCGTCAGCATGGAGGCCCGCTGGTTCAACGCCCCGCTGCAAAACCTGCCCAAAGCGCCATGGGACATCGCCATGCGCGTGCAAAGAAACGTCTGGCGCGGAGACGAGCAGTGGCAGCTCACGCTCGATGCCGTGCGCAGCTCGGAATAGCCGGAAGCCATGCTTCAGTTCGTCGTCACCGTCGAAGGATACCTTCTCCACGAAGGCGTGGTGGAATCAGCTGCGGAAAAGAAAATCCACGCAGCAACGCATTGTGGAGAGATCCTGCGACTCCTTGCCACTGACCTGCTCACCACTGAACTCGATTCGCCCTACCGCTGGCTGCGTGACCTCGCACAGCAGTTCTTCACACGACTCTGCCAGACGAAGGACATCGCCAAAGTCCCCGCTCTTACCGATGAAGAATGCACCGCATTGATCGTCAGCGCGCCGCCTTTTGTCGGTTCTGAAAGCCTCACTCAGGAACTTTTGCGGCAATGGTGGCTGGATCTCTCCGCGCACATCGCCCAGATCGCCACGCAAGGCATCGAAGCCTGGCTGCGCGAAGAATGCCCCGCGTGGCATGTCGTTGGACGGGTGAGCTTTCATCTGGCGGAAAACAAGACAGACACGCAGCGGCCTTTTGCCTTCCTCGCCACCTTCACTGAGAAACTCAGCGCCACCGGCCAGCCGCAGCATCTGCCGCTGGCACGTGCCTTGCAGCTCTACTCAGGGCAAAAGGATCAGACGGCACTCAATGCTTTGTTGGAGCCCGTGCGGCTCGCCGCCGAGAAATCAAAACTGCTGCGCGAGTGGCTGGAATCGAAGCGACTCTTCCAGCCGATGGCCATGTCACCGCAGGAGGCGTATCGCGTGCTACGTGAGACCGCCGTTTTCCAGGAAAGCGGCATCATCATGAAACTGCCGGACTGGTGGCGCAGCGGCAAGACCACGCGGCCCACCGTCGCCGTCACCATTGATGCACCCAAGAAAACCTCGCTTCATGCAGGCACGTTGCTCAGCTTCAAAATCGAGCAAAGTCTCGATGGTGAGCCGCTGACCGCCGCCGAATGGGAAAAGCTCCTCAGCGCCGACACCGGACTCGTCTCGCTGCGCGGCAAATGGGTCGAGGTCGATGGCGCGCAGCTCCAGCAAGTGATGTCGCACTGGCAACGTGTGCAGCACGCCACCGGCGAGGGCGGCATCGGCTTCCTTGATGGCATGAGGCTCCTCGCTGGTTTTGGCGAAGCCAGAACCGCTGCCGACGCCGAGGAACTCGAACGCGTGCATGACTGGAGCGATGTCATCGCGGGCAAGCAACTCGCCGAAGTGCTCGATCAGCTACGCGATCCCGCCGAACTCGCACCGCCGCCTAATCTCCGTGCCACGCTCCGCCCGTATCAGCGCAAAGGCTACGCCTGGCTGCACTTCATGACGCACCTCGGTCTCGGTGCCTGCCTCGCCGACGACATGGGCCTTGGCAAAACGATCCAGGTCATCGCACTGCTGCTCGCTCGCCAACGCGAAAGCCAATCCCCTGCCCTGCTTATCGTCCCTGCCTCCCTAGTTGGAAACTGGAAGGCCGAGGTCGCCAAGTTCGCACCCGACCTGCGTCTCTTCATCGCGCATCCTTCACAAGCCTCACGCGAGAAGCTCGATCTCGCCGTGAAACATCCCGCCGAAGCTCTTCGCGGCTACGACGTGATGCTCACCACCTACCAGTTCCTCCAGAGGACTGAGTCTTGGCAAACACATCCATGGAGCCTCGTCATTCTCGATGAAGCACAGGCCATCAAGAACCCCAGCAGCTCCAGCACAAAGGCCGTGAAACGCCTGCAAGCTCCCACACGCATCGCTTTGACCGGAACGCCTGTGGAGAACCGACCCGGCGATCTATGGAGCCTCTTCGACTTCCTCAATCCCGGCCTGCTCGGTGCCTCCGGTGCCTTTGCCGATGCCGTGAAGCGCTGCGCCAAAGCCAGCGAAGGCTTCGCGCCACTGCGCCGCCTGGTAAAACCCTACATCCTGCGCCGCATGAAAACGGACCGCAGCATCATCACCGATCTACCCAACAAGATCGAACTCAAAGCCTTCTGCGGCTTAACCAAACGTCAGGCCACGATCTACGCGAAGCTCGTCGATCAACTCGCGAAGATGCTGAACGACAAGGAGATGGAGCCCATCAAGCGACAGGGCCTCGTGCTCGGCTTCCTGCTCAAGTTTAAACAAGTCTGCAACCACCCCAGCCACTGGAACGGCGACGGCACCTGGGCTCCGGCGGATAGCGGTAAGTTCGCCCGCCTCGCCGAGATCTGCACTGAACTCGCCGAGAAACGCGAACGCGCCCTCATCTTCACCCAGTTCGCCGAGACCTGCGATCCCCTCGCCCGCTTTCTCGCCACCGTTTTTGGTCGCGACGGCCTCGTCCTGCACGGCGGCACCAGCGTGAAAAAGCGCCCCGAACTCGTCGAAGCCTTTCAAGCACCCGGCGGCCCGCCTTTCATGGTCATCAGCGTCAAAGCCGGCGGCACCGGCCTCAACCTCACCGCCGCCAGCCACGTCATTCACTTCGACCGCTGGTGGAACCCCGCCGTCGAAAACCAGGCCACCGACCGAGCCTTCCGCATCGGCCAGAAGAAGAACGTTATCGTCCACAAATTCGTCTGCCAAGGCACCATCGAGCAACGCATCGACGCCCTGATCGAAGAGAAAATGGCTCTAGCTCAAGACCTCATCGGTGATGGCTCCGGCGCCGAAAAACTCCTCACCGACATGAGCAGCGATGAGCTACTCGACTTCGTGAAGCTGGATGTCAGTGCAGTGGAGTGAGTTTATCGCAGAAGCCGTTCATACCGCGCCCGATCCGCCGCACTGAAGCAGCAGAAGATCACGCTTTGAATGGAAGAGGGCGTCTGCATAAACGCGTTCACCGCCGCCACAGCGACCTCTGCTGCCTGATCCGCCGGGAAACGATACACGCCGGTCGAGATGCACGGGAAGTCGATGCTTTGCAGCCCATGCTTCGTGGCCAGCGCCAGCGAGTTTTGGTAACAAGCCCGCAGCAACTCCGGCTCCCCATTCCCACCGCCATGCCAGACCGGTCCCACGGTGTGAATGACATGCCGCGCCTTGAGTCGGTAGCCCTGGGTGATCTTCGCCTCGCCCGTGCGGCAGCCGTTCAGCGTCATGCATTCCGCCACCAATTCCTGCCCGGCAGCCCGATGAATCGCCCCATCCACGCCGCCACCGCCCATCAATGAGGTGTTTGCCGCATTCACGATGGCATCGACATCGAGTTTCGTGATGTCGCCTTGGAGTACTTGGACTACGGAGGCCACGGTTTCGACAGATTACTTCTCCCTCAGCATCACCATCGGCTCCGTCCACTTCCAAAACTTCGGGCCGAGCAGGAGCGGGTAGTTCTTTGGATCGGCGGTGAGGGAGTTGTGAGGTCCGTCTTTGTCGGGGAGGATGCTGCCTTTCAGTTCGCCAGACTTGATGGCGGCGGTGACGGCTTCGTGATTGATGGCCCAGAGGATGAAGACCTCATCCTTGGAGGGGCGGATCAGGTGTAGGGTGCCGTCGTCCTTTTTGGAAGTGTCTTTGAGGATGGCAAAGTGGACCTTTTCGTCTGTCTTGGTGCCGGCCTCGCGCAGGCTGAGCGTGAAGATCTCAGGTTTCTTTTTGGCATCCTTCGGATTGGCTTCCTGGAGTTCAATCACGCCTTGCTCGGCATCGCGGACCCGGAAGGTGAAGACCTCCTTCGGCTCATCGGCGGGATGCCAGTTGCCCTCCCAGTCGGCGGCTTTGAGACTCAGTGCAGCAGCACCGAAGTTATCAGGCACGTAGGTTTCCGGGCAGGCGGTAAGCAGGACAGCAAAGGCGATGCTGGTGGCGAGGCGGAGGATGTTGGTTTTCATGGCGGTGTTGGCAGCCGGGACTCGACGCCACGCCTGCTGCGATGTAAACGCTGAATCATGTGGTGGTCCTACGAAGACGTCCGAGAACAAAAAGAGCGGCTGCAACGCGAGATCGCGAAGCGGAAGAAGCGCGGCGAGAAGTTCGAGCCGCTGGCAGCTCCGGCGGGACAAAAGAAGCTGTGCACCACTTTTTGGGGGCAGGCATGGAGCAAGAACCTCGAATCCTACCAGCAGTATGAGAGCCGCCTGCCACGCGGGCGCAGCTACCTGAGGCAGGGGAATGTTTACAATCTGGAGATCGAGCCTGGGAAGCTCCGCGCAGTGGTGGCAGGATCGGAACTCTACGACACTGGCATCTACATCCAGCCGCTGCCGAAGAAACAGTGGAAGCAAATCGTGGAAGCCGGAGCCGGGCAAGTCGGGTCGATGCTCGACCTGCTCGCAGGCAAACTCGGCGACGGCTTGATGCACATCCTCACCGATCCAAAGGATGGCCTTTTCCCAAAGCCGAAGGAGATCCGCTTCGACTGCTCTTGCCCGGACCATGCCGACATGTGCAAGCACGTGTCCGCCGTGCTCTACGGCGTGGGTGTGCTGCTCGATACGAAGCCCGAGCTGCTCTTCACCCTGCGCGGTGTGGACCAGGCGGAGCTGCTCTCGAACGCCAGCAGCGCGGCGATCACCGACCTCACGGCAGATTCAGGGGATCTGGCCGGGGCAGACCTCTCGGCGATCTTCGGCATCGATCTAACCACCGACGTGATTTCACCGGTGATCGAGGAGCCCGAGCCTGCGAAGAAGAAGGCCCGCAGGAAATGATCGCCTCTGGCCGGCGTTCTTTCCGGGCATGAAATCCAGCCTCTTCGTCCTTTTCACCTCCACGGCTCTTTTTGCTGCCGACGCTCCGAAGCCAAAGCCCAAACCCTCTTTCCAATACGAATCGGGCGCCATTCGCGTGAGCATCCCGAGCGCCGATGAGCCGCGCGTCGCGCAGTTCGGGCCTGAGTCCGTCCAAGCTGCTGCCAAGTATCTCGAAGACGGCGCCATTTCATGGGTGCGTGAAAAATCCTGCGTGAACTGCCACACCACCGGCCCCTACCTCAGTGAACGCCCTGCGCTGATCCCACAGCTCGGCAAGGCGAATGAAGAGATCGTGGCAGACTTCATCGACTTCGTGCCGAAGGAGGTCAAAGCAGTCGCCGAGACAGCCACGAAGAGCGGTCACAAGCACTACCCCGCCGCTTTCACCAGCGTGTGGCGCAGCCTCGGACTCGCGGAGTGGGACAAGCACGTCACCGGCAAAACCTCCGAGGCCACCGAAAGGTCACTGCGAGATATGTTTGAGCGTCAGGCGGCCAGCGGAGCTTTCGTGAGCCATGGTGAGGTGGAGATCCCGCATATCACGACCGACTTCGAGCTCTCTCTGCAGGCCGCACGAGCCATCACTTCAGCACCGGGATGGGTCGCGGGACTCAAGGACGAAGCATTGCTCGCGAAGGTCGGAAAGCTCAAAGCCTGGCTGAAACAGCCTGTGCTCAAAAATGACTTCGATCGAGTCCTTCGGCTGCAACTGGCGCACTACCTTCCAGAACTCGTGACGTCGGGCGATCTCGAAGCTGCGCTTGCCCTGCTCTCCTCAAAACAACACGCCGATGGTGGCTGGAGCACGCGGGACTTCTCCGCACTGAATGACTGGCACTTCGAGATCAGTGAGACCGTGGCCAGACTCATCACAAGCCTTTCCGATTCCACGAAGCCGGAAAGCGATGCCTACATGACCGCGCTCGCCATCGTGCTGATGCGCCAAAGTGGTGTCCCGTCAAAAGACGAGCGCATTCAAAAAGCGGTGGCATGGCTGAAGAAGGAACAGCGCGTCTCCGGCCGCTGGTGGATGCACTCTCTCTACCGTGGGAACTACCACTACATCACCTACATCGCGACCTGTCAGGCACTGAAGGCACTGGCGCTATGCGATGAGTTGCCCGCGATGGGCGCGGAGTGATTGAGCATCTAATATCGCTGGCTACCCATTCAATCATGAAGCTTCAAATCAGCTTAACCCTGCTGCTCTTCACTGCCGTCAGCTTTGCTGGCGAGGCCAAGACGGTCCGAATCCTCACCATCGGCAACAGCTTCTCGGCGAACGCCACGAGACATCTCAGCGATCTCGCGAAAGCAGGCGGACACACGCTGATTCACACGCCGCTGGTGATCGGCGGTTCGTCGTTTCAGGTGCATGCAGAGAAGGCACAGAAGAACGAGGCCAATCCGAAGGACAAAGCAGGTCTCTACACGAGCGGTTGTGGCTTGAAGGACAACCTCATTGCGGACAAGTGGGACTACGTGACCATCCAGCAGGCGAGCATCAAGAGCCACGACTTCGCCACCTATCAGCCACATGCGGGCTGGTTGCGTGATTACATCACGAAGCATGCGCCGCAGGCGAAACTGCTGGTCCATCAGACATGGGCGTATCGAAAGGATGATCCGCGTTTCACGAAGCCCTCGGACAAGCCGGGTGAACCGAAGACGCAGGAGGAGATGTATCGCGGTCTGACCGCGGCGTACGACAAGATCGCAGCAGAACTCGGCGGGAAGGTGATTCCGGTGGGTGATGCGCTGTACATGGCCGACACGGATGCGACCAGGGGTTATCAAACTGACATCACCTTTGATCCCAAGACCGCAAAACAGCCCGCGTTGCCGAACCAGACGTACTCGCTGCACGTCGGTTGGCGCTGGGCGAAGTCGAAGGACGGCAAGAAAACCACGCTCGGCATGGACGGGCATCACGCCAATACGGCGGGCGAATATCTCGGTGCCTGCGTGTGGTATGAGGTACTCTTTGGCGACAGTGCTGTGGGCAATTCGTTCGTGCCGAAAGGCATCGAGCCAGACTACGCCCGCTTTTTGCAGGAGACGGCTCACAAGGCCGTGCAAAAGAGGCTCAAGTAGCTTGTCAGGATGCAGTGGGGGTGCGCGTTGCTTGAAGCGATGCCTCTCGATCACGAAACAATCCTCAGACACCTCTTTGCAGCCCGCCAGCGGCCGAGCGCGGCGGCGTTTCTCATTGTGCGGGATGCGCATGCGGCTGAAGACATTTTTCAGAATGTGGCGCTGAAGTCGGTCACGAAGGCGGTGTCGTTTGAGCACGAAGGTGCGCTGCTTTCATGGGCCACTGTTTCGGCGAGGCGGGAGGCGATCGACTGGCTGAGGAAGCGGAAGTCGGAGACGCTGGGGCTGGAGCCGGATGTGCTGGATTTGTTGGATCGTGAGTGGCAAACAAAAACCTCGGCACCGGAAGGTGCGCGCATGGAGGCGCTGCGGGAATGTCTCGATGGGGTGCCTGCAAACTCACGAAAACTGCTTGAGCTTCGATACTTTGAAGGCCGCCCATGCCAGGAGGTGGCGGAAACCGTCGGTGCAGGTGTGGAGGCGGTTTATCAGCGACTCTCACGCTTGCATCGTCAACTCAAGCAATGCGTTGAACAACGACTCTCTCCCTCATGAACGACGATCTTCTCATCCAGCGCCTCCTTGATGGCACCTTGACTCCGGCGGAGCATGCCGAGGTCAATCAACGACTCCGCGACGATTCAGCTCTTCGCGAGCATCTGCGTGATGTCGCCGAGCAAGCCGTGGCCATGGGCGACATGGCGCGCCAACGGAAAACAGATACGCCTGTTCGTTCCCCTCATTCAGCAGGCAAGAGTGCCCGCTACTCCTCATGGCTGGCTCTCGCAGCCTCACTAACGGTGCTCGCTGCCAGTGCGTGGCTGTTCCTTGGCTCCCGTGAGACTCCGGTGCTCACGTTGGTCGATGCCTCGGGTTCCGTTGCCTGGAGTCACGGTGGCGAGTGGCGCACGGAGATCGGCATCGGCGAAAGCATGGCCGCTGGCACGCTTGAAACCGTCGGTGAGTCCGCCACGGCGCAGCTTCAGTTCCGCGATGGCACGCTCATCAGCCTCACGGGCGAATCCGAACTCTCCTTTTCGGAAGATGGCCAAAAACTCCTCGTGTTGCGTGAAGGCTCGCTCTCTGCGCAAGTGAAGCCGCAGCCGAAAGGCAAGCCTATGCTCGTGCGCACGCCGAGTGCCGAGGCGGAGGTCATCGGCACGGTGTTTAATCTTTCGACACGTTCTGAAGACACCCTTCTCAAGGTCGATGAGGGCTTGGTGAAGTTGAAGCGCCTCTCTGATGGCAGTGCCATTGATGTTCCGGCAAAAAGCAGCGCGCTTGCTTCGCTCGACAGCACTTCCAAACTCAACTCATCCAGCACACCCGATGCGCTTTCAGCCTGGAGCTTTGACTTCACTACCACCGTGCCACCGAACGACTGGCGTGGCGTCTGGCGTGACACCTCGGAGGGCGGACGCATGGTGTCGAGTCCCTACGTCGCATCACGCAGGTCGGAGGACTCGATCATCACCCACTTTGGTGTCTCTGTGCGCACCGCCATGCTCAATCCACCGCTGGCACTCATCGCGACGGACCGGAGCGTCGTGCGTTACCGACTCAATCAAGATCAACTCGCACGCTTGCAGGTCATGCTGCTCACCAATGTTTCGAAGGGCGGTTATGGTGGCAATTTTGAGTGCATCATCTCCGCTGAGGAGTTGAAGCCAGATGCCGATGGCTGGTGCGAGATCGAGATCCCCGTTTCTCGCTTCAAGCCTGCCGATCATCGCCGCAATATTCAAGAAAGGTATCCTTCGCCCGTGGGCCACATCCTCACAGGGATTCTCATCTCTTCGTTTCAAAGGGATACGAAACTCACTGTCGCACGCTTCGAACTGAGGGAGGAATCATCCCGCTAGGAAGCACGACATCGCAGCACCTGAGATGAAAGCGCTTCAGCCTGTCCTCTGCCTTTTGACTGCGGGAAGCCTTTTGGCGGCTCCCCCCTCTGCTTTTGAGCAGCACTGCTTCAAATGTCACGACGCCACGCAAACGGAGGGCGATCTGGATTTGGAAGCCTTTGTCGAAAAGACTACCAGTTTGGCGTCGGTGCAAACGCTGGATGAGATCATCACGCGTGTCAGCGAAGGCGACATGCCGCCGAAGAAGGCGAAGAAGAAACCGACGGATGAAGAGCGAAAGGCAATTATCACCTGGGCGCAAAGCCAGATCGATGCGCTGGCGCAGGCAAGCATGGATGACCCGGGCGTGGTGGTGATGCCGCGGCTGACGCGGAATGAGTATCGCAATGTCATCCGCGATTTGAGCAGCGGCATCGTGACGAAGGCGGGCGAGTATCTGCCGAATGAAGGCGGCGCGGGCGAGGGCTTCGCGAATGTGGGCGAGGCGCAGGCGATGAGCGCGGCGCAGTTTGAAAAATACATCGAGGCCGCGAAGGGCGCGCTGCATTGCCTGCGCGTGTCGGCGCATGATGGCCTCGTGTGGAGCGCGGTGCCGCGCGAAGCGGTGGATGAGCCGAAGGCGGTCATCAAGGAAGCGACCGATGACATCATCGCGTGGTTTGTGGGGCAGCAGCAGAAGTGGGGGGCACTGCATCGCGCGGAATTGGAGAAGCAATTCGGCTCTGCCCACGCGCTCTATCTTGAGGCGGCGTGGCGAGCGAAGCACGGACGCTCAGCGCTCACGGAACGGCTCGCGCCGGTCGCGTTGGAAAAGTGGGCGCGCCTTTTGAATGACACCGAGACGAAGTCGCCATTCGCGGAGTGGGCCAAGGCGTGGCGCTCGATTCCGGCTAACGTGAGCGATGCGAAGTTGCGTGCGACGTGTCTCGCCATCGTGTCCGGCAGGGCGGGCGCGGCGGCCTCGGCCATCGCGGAGAACAAAGGCGACTTCGCGCCGCCTTACGAAACCAGTTTCCGCGAGGCGAAGGAGGAAGTGCTCGCGGCGGCGAAGAACGAAGGCCGCTGGCCCTTCCGCATCGATATCGGCGACGCGAAGGAACTCTTCCTCATCATGACCGATGCGGGCGATGGCGGCGGAGGCGAGTATGGCCTGTGGCACAAAGGCCGGTTCATTTTCAAGGACGGCACCGCGAAGCCGTGGCAAGACGCGGTGAAAATCGTCGGCGCAAACAGCGGGCGTGATTTCCCGTGGGGACTCGACGGCGCGAACGAGCCGAAACTCGACGCCGATGCCGTAGGCCAGAAGCCGCCGGGCGCACTGAAGTTTGCCGTGCCGGAAAATGCCATCGTGTTTGAGGTGGACTTCACGCTCGACAAGAACCGCACGAAGTTCGCGAGCGTGCAGGCACTCGTGCTCAAGGAAAAGCCGGCGTCGCAGAGTTTCGTGCCGGGTCGTTTCGTCTTCGGCGGCCGCGATGTGCTCGCAAAGACCGCGCCGGACAAGGCCAAGACCGACCCAAAAAAGGAGCGCACTCAACTTCTGCGCAAACGCAACGTCGCCGAGGCGAACGAGACGAAGCTCGGTCTCAATGCCGAACGCAATCTCTTCGCCGACTGGACGCGCACGAGCCTCGAAGCCATCGGCGGTCCGTGGCCGGGGCACACGGCGGAGAAAGCCGAACCGAACGCCCCGTATTTCTACACCGTCGCCGAGGTGCGCCGTAACGCGACACCGGAAGACCTCGCGCAACTGCGCCTGATGGAAGAGCGGCTCTTCGCCCTCGCGCAACCACCTCCGGCAGCGGCGCTCGAAGCGAAGGCATGTGGAATACTTGACGCATTCGCCACAAAGGCATGGCGCCGGGAACTCAACGGCGACGACCAATCAAAACTCATGCAACTTTACCGCGATGCCGCCGCGCAGGGCGTGAGCTTCGACAGCGCGATGAAAGTGCCGCTGCTCACCGTGCTGGTGTCGCGGGATTTTTTATTTCGTGGTTGCGAGGCGGATAGGTTCGTTCCGAGTGCGCAGGATTTGGTGACGGGAACGAAGACTCTACCTCAAAGCTCACACGCACTCGCCTCACGCCTCTCCTTCTTCCTCTGGGCGAGCATCCCTGATGACGAACTGCTCCGCCTCGCCGCCGCGGACAAGTTGCGTGACCCCGCCGTGCTCGTCGCGCAGGCGAAGCGCATGCTCAAGGACCCGCGCTCTGCATCGCTAGCGACGGATTTCGCCGCGCAGCTCTGGGGCTTCGGCGACTTCGAATCTTTCACCGGCCCCGACGAGAAACGCTTCGCCGAATTCACGCCCGCGCTGCGTCAGGCCATGTTCGATGAAGTCACGACCTTCCTCACCGATCTCATCCGCAATGATCGCCCGCTCACCGCGCTGCTGGATGCGAACTACACCTTCGCGAGCGCGGAACTGGCGAAGCACTACGGGGTGAAGACCGCGCCCGCAGGTTTCGACCGCATTGCACTGCCGCCTGACCGCGGCGGTCTGCCGACGATGGCACTCTTCCTCACCAAGACCTCGCTGCCTTTACGCACCAGTCCGGTGCAGCGCGGCGTGTGGGTCGTTGAGCAATTCCTCGGTCGCAAGATTCCCGCGCCGCCGCCGAATGTGGGCAAAATATCCGAGGACGAGAAATCAGCAGACGGCCTGCCCATCCGCGACCAGCTCGCGAAACATCGCGCTGACGCAAATTGCGCCGCGTGCCATGCGCGCTTCGACGCGATGGGCGTGTCGCTGGAAAATTTCGACCCCATCGGCCGGTGGCGCACTGCCGACCGCAGCGGCGACGCGGTTGTGAGCACCGACACCCTGCACGACGGCGCCGAACTGAACGGCATCACCGGCCTCAAGAAATATCTGCGCGACCATCAGGACGAAGTCTTCCGCCACTTCACGCGCAAGCTCCTCGGCTACGCCCTAGGCCGCGCCGTGCTGCCCGGCGACCGCGCCCTGCTCGACCGCATGAACACCTCGCTAGCAAAGGACGGCCACAAATTTTCCTCACTCGTCGAAGCCATCGTCAGCAGTCCGCAATTCACCACTCGCCGCACACCATGAACTCGACGTGGCATACCAGCCATTGCTTCACCACAGCTTGCTTATCGCTAATCGTCGCCGGGTTGGCGAACGCGGCGCCTGAGTTTGAGCGGCATGCTTTTGCTCTGCCGCAAAATATCTGGGCGGTCGATGCACTGGATGCCAATGGCGATGGGAAGCTCGATTTTATCGCCGTCGGCGAAACCAAGGTGTGGGCAATCCTCGCACCCGATTGGCGCATCGCGGAACTCGCCGACACGCCCGGTGGAAAAACCATTCATGCCATCGCTCTGGACTGCGACGGCGATGGTGATTTCGATGTCGCTCTCGGACGTTCGTCTTCCGACTGGATCAAACACCGCGAGGCACTCGCTGCCGGCAAACCATCGAACCAACCCGCAGGCGAAGACTGGACCGTCGCGTGGCTGGAGAACACCGGGCGCACCGGGCGCACCGGGACCGCGTGGCCGCTGCACCGACTCGACTGCGAACTGCACGGCGTGCATGGCGTGTGGATTGGTGATGTGAACCGCGACGGCAAAGCGGACCTGCTCGCGAACAGCTTCGCCGGGCCGCATCTCGAGAGCAGTCTCGCGTGGTTTCCGGTGCCGTTCGCCAAAGGCGCGGATGTCGGCTCGCTGCGCCGCATGGTCACGACTGGCAAGGCCACGGGGCGTCCGCATTACATGGATTTCGCGGACTTGAATGCCGACGGACGCGGCGATGTGCTGCTCGGCGCTTCGGCGGAAGGCAGCTTCACCTGGTGGGAGCAACCCGCCGGGCTCACTCAGGAATGGAAGCGTCACGTCATCGCGATGGAGCCGGGCGCCACTCATCCCCGCGCGGCGGACCTCAATGGCGATGGCCAACTCGACATGTTCGGCAGCACCGGACACGGCACGGGCGTCTATTGGTTCGCCGCGCCTGGATGGACGAAGCACATCATCGATGCGGACCTGCGCGACGTGCATGCCTTTGACATCGCGGACCTCGATGGCGATGGCGACCTCGACGCGGCCGGCTGTTCCTATTCGCAAAAGGTCGTGCGCTGGTGGGAGAACCTCGGTGGCGGGAAATTTCAGCCGCACGACATCGACACCGGCAACGACCAGCAGGCTTATGATTTGAAAATTCGCGACCTGGATGGCGACGGGCACCTCGACCTTCTCCTCGCAGGTCGTCAGTCGAAAAACGCCGTCTGGTATGCAGCGAAGAATCTTCACGGAGAAAAAACAAAGCAGCCGTGAAATTTACACTCTCCCGCATTCCGGCATCACCCACCGGACAACAGGCCCGCTAAAGCGCAAAACAGAACCACACACACGATGAACTCTAAATTCGCCTCCATCACCCGCCGCGCCTTTCTGCGCGGAGCGGGAGCCACGCTTGCCCTGCCTTGGCTGCCTTCGTTCGCGTGGGCACAAGGCGGCAAAGCTGCCGAGAACGCCAAAGCACCTGTGCGCTACGGCTGCATGCTTTTTGCCAATGGCGTGAATCCGCACGAGTGGTGGGCGAAGGGGGAGGGCGAGGCGATGGAGCTTTCGAGCACGTTGCAACCGCTCGCGGCGTTCGAGCGCGACATCACGGTGTTGCGCGAGTTGCACGTCTTTAACAACACGAGCGGGCCGCACTGGCCGCTGTTTTCAAATTACCTCAGCGGCGCGCAGTTCAAGGAGACGCTGATTCCCGAGGGCGGCGAGTCCATTGACCAAGTCATTGCTCGGCACACGGGCAAACAAACGCCCGTCCCCAGTCTCGTGCTCGCGGTAGAACCAGCGGAGAGCGGCCTGCGCGGCGGAGTGCCGAGCGTGTATTACGGCACCGTTTCCTGGTCGTCGAAGAACACGCCCATCGCGCCCGAGGTGTATCCGCGCGCGGTGTTCGACCGGCTCTTCGACACGAGCGGCCTGCTGCGCGACAAAAGCGTGCTCGACGCCGTGCTCGCGCAATCGAAGGACGTGCGCCGCGACCTCGGCGCTCAGGACCAGCAGAAGCTCGATGAATTCATGACCAGCGTGCGCGACCTCGAACAACGCATCGAACGCGCGACGAAAGAGGAGCGACTCGAAGGATGGCGTCCCACATTGGCGAAGCCGAACATGGAACGCCCCGCCGCCGAACTGCCGCAGGACGTGTGCGCGCACATGCGCATGATGCTCGACCTCATCCTACTCGCCTGGCGCATGGACAAGACACGCGTCGCCACACTCATTTGCAATCGCGACGTGTCGCACATGAAGTTCGGCTTCCTCGACGGCGTGCTCAACGAGCAACTCCACAGCATTTCACATCACAAGGAAGACCCAAAGAAGCTCGCGTCGTATCAGCGCATCAACCAGTTCCACGTCGAGCAACTCGCCTACCTCATGGCAAAAATGAAGCAGGTGGACGAAGGCAACGGCACCACACTGCTCGACAACGTGATGCTGCAATTTGGCAGCAATATGTTCAACGGCGATAGTCACGACGGCCGCAATCTCCCGATGATTATCGCCGGTCACGGCGGCGGTTCCCTCGCGGGAGGACGCGTCATCGACACCAGCGCCAAGCCCGAAGAGCAGCAACGCGCCTGCAATCTCTACCTCGCCCTCGCGCAACGCATGGGCGTGAAGCTGGAAAAGTTCGGCGACAGCGTGGAGGCGCTGCAAGGGCTAGCATGAGTGCACTCAAATCATTTCGGGTCTGTGTCGCGCTCGTTGTCGCGACTTCTATCGCGTTTGCCCAGAACGAGAAGAAGTCGGGCAAAATCTCCGATGCTGCGCGGCAGGAACTTGTGGATGGCCTCGTGCAGTTGCAGCGTGAGGTCGTCGCAGCGGAAAAAACTGTCGCGGGCAAAGCGGAACTCGTCGCGTTGCTGCCTGATGTGCAGGTGTGCGTGAAGGCACTCGAATGGGGGCTGAACTTCGATGGCGCGATGCAGGCGAAATTGCTCAGCACGGCGCGAGAGGTCTTGAAGGTGGGAATCGAGCGTGCGCAGCACTTGCAGCAGGGCCGCGCACCGTGGCTCGCGCAGACGGGCAAGGTCATTCGCGGCTTTCGCTCGCGTCTCGACGACAGCGTGCAGCCTTATGTCATCAACGTGCCCGCGTCATGGAAGCCCGGCGACAGGAAGCCGCGTGCGATTTTTCTCGAATGCCCGCACGCCGGACTCGTGACGGAACTCGCGGTCATCGAAGCCGGATTGCACCAGGGCAATGGCTTTGCCGATGACGAGTCGCTGCATCTGCGAGCCTATGCGCGCGGCTACAATGCGGCGAAGTTTGCGGGCGAGGTTAACATCTTCGAGCAGCTCGTTCACGCGCAGTCGCAGTATCCCGTGGATGAGCGCCGCATCGTGCTGCACGGCTTCTCGATGGGCGGTTCGTGCTCGTGGCATCTCGCCGTGCATCATCCTGATAAATGGGTTGCCGCGTCACCGGGAGCGGGTTTTACGGATACCGAGCACTATGTGAAAATCTGGGAGTGGGAAAAGCAACCGCCGCCGTGGCAGTTCACGCTCTTCCATTACTACAACGCGACCGACGTGGCGGGGAACATCGCGATGGTGCCGACTTTCAGCTACGTCGGCGAAAAGGACGGTCATCGTTTCTCGCACGATGCGATGGCCGCCGCCTGCGCACGCGATGGCGTGCCGCTGCGCCGAGTGCTCGGGTTGAACACGGGCCACAACTACGAGAAGACCGCGCGCGCCGCAATCGAAGCGTGGATGCGCCCCATTGTTGCCGCAGGTCGTCCGCAGTCGCAAGACGAAGTGAGCTACTCCACCTTCGGCCTGCGCTACGACCGCTGCGAGTGGGTGCGCCTTGACCGGCTCGATGAACACTGGAAGCGCGCCGACATCCACGCGTGCATCGAGTCGCCAGAGTTCATCCGCATCAACACCGCGAACGTCAGCGCTTTCACCATCGAGGCAGCAAAGCTCGGTGCGGCGCTCGCGAAGAATCAGCCGATTCGCCTGAGCATCGACGGGCAAACGGTCGAAGCGCCCCCCGTAGCGGTGCCGTGCCCCATCACCGTCCACAAGTCGCTCAAATCATGGCCGAAGGAAAACGGCAAGACGCGCTCCCCGACGGAAGTCTGGGAACTCGGCGCACCACCGAGCGAAGGCCTGCACAAAGTTCACGGGCTCACCGGCCCCGTGGACGACGCCTTCATGGAGCGATTCCTCTTCGTGCGCCCGACCGGCCAGGCGATGAACGCGAAAGTCAGCGCGTGGGTCGCTGCCGAACTCGACCACGCTCAAACGATGTGGCGCAAAATCTATCGCGGCGAAGTGCTCATCAAAGACGACCGCGACGTGACCGACACTGACATCGCCACCTGCAATCTCATCCTCTGGGGCGACCCGCAGAGCAACGCACTCATCGCCCGTGTGCTCCCGAAACTACCTCTCACATGGACCGCCGACAAGCTCACGCTCACCGGCAGGGACTGCGATGCCGCGACGCACGCACCAATCCTCATCTACCCAAACCCGCTCAACCCCAAGCGCTATGTCGTCCTCAACTCCGGCGTCACGCAGCGGGAGTCCCACATCCCCACCAGCGCCCTCACCACACCCAAACTCCCCGATTTCGCTCTCATCAGCCTCGACACGCTCGCTGATGGCGAAGCGCCGGGTGCCGTCGTTCACGCCCGATTCTTTGATGAATCATGGCAGGCAAAACCTACCAAGAATCCATGAACTCAAGCAGCTTCGCCCAATTGATTGCCGTTGCTCTCTTCTCGCTTCCGTTGCTCGCCGCACCGGACGTGCCTGTGAATGGCAATCCCGCCGACCGCCTGCCGCCGAACATCCGCCAAATCACCTCCTTCGGCGAGCGGGCCGAGTTTTCGCACGATGGACGCCGCGTGCTGTTCCTCAACAAGCAATTCGGCGACGTGATGGAATACAACATCGCCTCGGGCAGCATCCGCTGCCTAACGCAGCACTTCAAACATCACGGCTTCAACCGCGCGATGTATCTGCACAACGGCGACATCCTGATCACCGGCCCGGGTCAGACCTTTGACATGACGGATAAAAAATCGCGCACCTACGCACGCCAGCACACGATGTCCTGGGTGCTGGACAAATCCGGCACGCAAGCTCCCGCGCCGCTCGGCGTGATGATGCTCGAAGGGCCTGCCATCTCGCGCACGCGGCCACTCATCGCTTGGACGCACGACACGGACAGCCTGGGTCTCCAAACCGGCATTTCCATGGGCGAACTGGTTGATGAGAATGGCAAACCCGCGCTGAAGAACACGCGCCTGCTCGTGACGGCGGCGGATTTTCCGGGCGGCTCGCGGCCGAAGATGATTGAGACGCAAAGCTTCGTCGGCCCTGATGACAAGCAAATCACTGTCACCGCCTATCAGCTCGAAAACACGCCAAATACCGATGGTTTTCTTTTTGATCTGGAAACTCGCACGCTGACGAACTTCACGAAATCGCCGGACCACTACGATGAGATCGAAGGCATCTTCCCCGATGGCAAAAGCACCCTCGTCGAGCGCAGCGAACATCACGGCAATCTCTGGCCGCTGGTGGACGCCTGGCGAGTGTGGTTCGACGCCTCCAAGCCACCCGAGCGCCTCACCCGCTTCCTCGACTTCCCCGGCTACAAAGCGACCAACTACGTCGTTAGCGACGACGGTCGGCTCATGGCGTTTCAACTCGGCAAGTCCGGCGATGAAGCGGGCGTTGGCTATGGACTGTTCTTGATGGAGGTGGCCCCATGATGACGCGCCTTCATCGAATGGAGGTGATGGCCCCCCGCAAGAACCCATTTCTCGAATGCCTCCGATGCGCATGCGCGGTCGTCGTGTTTGCGAATCTCGCCCCGGCTTGGGCCGATAACATTGACGACCGGATTGTGGATCTAAATGCCACCGTGAGCAGCACAGTCCCTCGCATCACTTTGAATTGGACCCACCGGCTCTCGACCAGCACCACGGGCTATAGTGTGTTCCGCCGACTCAAAGGCGAAGAACTTTGGACCAAGCTGGCCGATCTGGCCAAAACGGAGACGAGCTATGTCGATGCGGTGGCGAGTGCCCAAATCCACTACGAATACAAAGTCGAGCGGAAGCATTCGACCACCACCCCGCCCATCGCCTACGGCTACGTGTGCAGCGGTGTCGATATCCCGGCCGTCGAGAATCGCGGCAAACTGGTTCTGCTCGTGGACAACACCATGACGACACCGCTGGCCACGGAGATCGCACAACTCCAACAAGACCTGACGGGCGATGGCTGGACGGTGCTGCGGCATGATGTGCCCCGGATGGCCACCAGTCCGGCCACCACCGGCACGGCGGTGGGTCCGGCGCGGTTGGCAGAGGTGCAGGCGATCAAGGCCGTGATCCAGTCTGCCTACAACGCCGATCCATCCAAGGTAACGGCGGTCTATCTCCTGGGCAGGCTGCCCGTGCCTTACAGCGGCAATGTCAATCCTGACGGTCATAGCAACCATCGCGGCGCATGGCCGGCAGATGTTTACTACGGCGAGATGAACGGGACGACATGGACCGACGTGACCGTTGATAACTCCGCGACCACACTTGCCGATGGGCGCAACCGGAACATCCCCGGTGATGGCAAATTCGACCAGAGCAACACGTTTGGAGTGACCCTTCAGGTCGGGCGCGTCGATCTCTCCAATATGACCCTCTTTCCCAATACGGGCACCAGCGAGACCGAACTGCTGCGGCGCTATCTCAACCGTGCGCATGCCTTTCGCCAGCGCCAAGGAAACTTTGAAACCATCTCCCGCCAGGCATTCATCGACTACAATTTTGGGTATAATTATGTGAGCTTCTGGTATGTGGGCTTTGCATGGCAGGGCTGGATGACCGGCTATAGCTGGTTTGGGCGCGGGAACTTGGTGCAAGGCTCGTGGTTCCTCACCAGCAGCACCTACAACACGGTGAACCAATCCTATCTCTTCGGTTATGCCGACGGCGGCGGCGGTTTCCAGTCCATCGCCGATGTCGGCACCTCCACCGATTTCGGGACCACGCCCTCGAAGGTGGTCTTCAATGCGCTTTTCGGCAGCTACTTCGGCGACTGGGACCGCTCCAACTGCGTGCTGCGTGCCCCGCTGGCCGCGACGGGGAGTTCCCACGGATTGGTCAGCTTCTGGCCGGGCTCGGTCGGCACCGCAAACTCCTACGACCCGCTGACGAACACCACCGTCAAGAACATGACGAGCTGGATGCTGCATCCGATGGCCATGGGCGAAACCATCGGCTACTGCGCCCGCATTGCCCAGGCCTACACCCCTTACAACCAGTGGACGCCCCACGGCACCAGTGGCAGCATTTATGCGGCGCTCATGGGCGACCCGAGCCTGCGGGCCTTTGTGCCCAAACCCGTCGCCTCCCTCACAGCGACCGACAACTCCGGGAGTGTGAATCTCAATTGGAGCGCTCCGGCGGAACCCGCCTTGCTCGGCTACCACGTCTATCGTGCGCCAGATGCCGCTGGGCCCTACAGCCGCTTGAACGCCGCGCTTCTCACCACCCCGAACCATACCGACACGGCCATTCCGTCCAGCGGCACCTGGCATTACATGGTGCGCACCGTCATCCGGGAGACCACAGGCTCCGGCAGCTATGAAAACATGGCCCAAGGAACCTTTGCAGCCACCGCCGTGACCGCCACATCCCCTTACGGCATCTGGGCCGATTCGCATGCACTCACTGGCAACGACTCCCTGCCGACCGCCGAGCCGCTCGCCGACGGCATCCCCAACCTTTTGAAATATGCGCTCGGCATCGATCCGCAGATCGCCGGGTTCCAAGGCCACTTGGATCACGGAACCACACCCGTCACCGGTGCCACCCATCTCACCCTCAACTACACCCGCCCCGCGCCCGCACCCATCGGCGTAATCTACACAGTCGAGACCAGCGGCGATCTCGCCACCTGGTCCTCGGACGGCACCGTCGAGGTCGCATCCTCCGACAACGGCAACGGCAGCCGCACGATCACCGTGCGAGACGGCAGCAGCAACCCACCCGCGGCCATGCGCTTCATCCGACTCAAGATCAGCGCGGCACCGTAGTCCGCGGTATGTGTCCTCTTTCAAAGCTTCAAGCTGCCATGAGCACGAATCAGAAATCCTTCCAAACCGGCCATCAAATCGCGATCTACCGGGCGGGAAAGCGCACGGATGCCGATGCCATCCCGTTCAGCGTCGAAGCGCTTGAGCAAAAGGCCAGGGACAGGCTCTCGCCCGAGGCCTACGATTGGGTAGCGGGAGTGGCCGGCGGTGGCGGCACGGCACGGGCGAACCTCGCGGCCTTTGATCGCTGGCAGATTGTGCCCCGCATGTTGTGCGACATCTCGCAGCGCGATTTCAGCGTCGAGATCCTCGGCAGACGCTGGCCGCTGCCTTTTGCGCTTGCGCCCATCGGCGTGCAGGCGGGTTGCCATCCCGAGGGCGAAAAGGCCACGGCACGCGCCGCTGCCGCGCTGGGCATCACCTTCACCCTCAGCACCGTTTCGAGCTTCTCGATGGAAGAGGTCGCGCAGGCCGCAGGCCCCGGTCCGCGCTGGTATCAGCTTTATTGGTCCAAGTTGCCCGAGATCACGCAGAGCTTTCTCCAGCGTGCCGAAAGCGCGGGCTATGAGGCCATCGTCGTCACGCTCGACACGCAATCCCTCGGCTGGCGTGAGACGAATCTCCAGCTCGCTCACCTGCCGTTTCTGCAAGGCATCGGCCTCGCGAACTACTTCAGCGATCCCGTTTTCCGCAGCCTGCTGAGCAAACCACCGGAGCAGGACATCGCCGCCGCCGCAGACAAGTATCTCGAAGTCTTTTCCAATCTCGCCCACACCTGGTCATCGCTGCAGTTCATCCGCGATCACACCCGCCTGCCCATCCTCGTCAAAGGCGTGCAGCACCCCGATGACGCCCGCAAAGCGCTCAATGCCGGTGTCGATGGCATCATCGTCAGCAACCACGGCGGACGGCAGACCGATGGCAGCATCGGCACCCTCGACGTGTTGCCCGGCATCGCCGCCGCGGTGAATGAACGCGTACCCCTGCTCCTCGACAGCGGCATCCGTCGCGGCTGTGACGTCTTCAAAGCCCTCGCCCTCGGGGCCAATGCCGTCCTTCTGGGCCGCCCCTACATGTGGGCACTCACCGTCGGCGGCGAGGCCGGCGTGCGCGAGTGCCTCATGAACTTCAGCGCCGATCTCGACCTCACCTGCGCCCTCGCCGGAAAAAGCCGCGTCAGTGAAATCAGTTCTGCCGACCTCATCGCAGCGAGATAAAATTAGCCAATCATGAAACTCGCGACCCTTTTTGCTCTTCTCCTCGCGGCAAACCTCCACGCCGCTGAACCACTACGCATCCTTTGCATTGGCGATTCCATCACCCAGGGTGGGAAAAAGGACCGCGATGAGTGGACCTATCGTTTGCCACTTCAAGAGATGCTGCGCGAGGCAGGCACGAGTTTTGACTTCATCGGTTCACGGCAACAAGGCCTGCAACCCGAGGCCAAATGGCCCGATGTGAAAGGTCAGCTCTTTGACCCCGATCACGAGGGCTACTACGGCGCGAAAACCGCGAGCGTTCGCGACAAGCTCAAAGTCACATTGCCCGCGCTGACCGTGCCAGACATCGCACTCATTCATCTCGGCACGAATGATCAGAAGAGCGACGACCACGCCGCGACCATCGTGAAGCCGCTGGAGGAAATCGTGGCCATGCTGCGTTCGAAGAATCCCAAAGTCCGCGTGCTCATCGGCCATCTCAATTTCAACGGAGGTGCTGCGCTGAAAATCCGACCGCTCGTCGAAGACATGGCGCAGCGACTCAGCAGCGTCGATTCGCCCGTCATCACCGTGCATCACTACCGCGATTGGAAAGAGAACCCGAAGGCCGAAGGCACCGACACCTTCGATTGGGCGCATCCCAATCCCCAAGGCCAGCGCAAAATGGCCGCCGCGTGGTTTGCTGCGATGAAGTCTTTGTTGCCCTAAACGCACCTCCGTCTCCTGCTGGCAGCACTCGGAGTGGTTCGCTTGTGTCAGTTTTGCATCGTCATCACCGTTGCACCTTCAATTCATGCGTTCTCTCACTCTCTTGTTATTCTTTGCATCACTCGTTCAGGCCGCCGAAAAGCCCCTCACGCTTCTCTTTGCCGGTAGTAGCAGCACCTACTGGAATGACTTTCCACGCGAGGCGGCGAAGGCGGTAGATGGCAAAATCACGGATCACATCGGCGTGAAGGTTGTTCCTGAGATTATTGGTCGTAGTGGAAGCGACATCCGTGTGTATCTCGAACCAGGCTTTAGCAAATACGAATACGGCGTGAAGCCGGAGCAGTCGTTCCTCGACAAGATTCGCGATGAGAAGTCGCCATTCGTCGTGCTGCAAACGGTCTGCCGCTTCATCATGGGCGATGATGATCCCACGAAGACGGGCGAAGCTCACGCGAAGGCGATCACGACCTATTGCGAAGCCATCCGCGCCGCTGGTGGCGAGCCGATCTTCTTTGAGATGGGCTGGGCGAAGACGGGGCGCGAGGCTGAAGGTCGTCAGCGGCTCTTTGATCTCGCGGTGAAGAACAAGATCAAACTTTTCGCCCCATGCAGCACGGCATGGGCGCGCGTGTATCGCGAGAAGCCTGAACTCGTTTTGCAGCACCCGCAGGACAACGCCCATCCTGGCGATGCGGGTCATTTCTTGAACCTTGCTTGCTTCTATGCGGCGCTCACTGGTGAATCACCGGTTGGCAAACTGCCGCGCACCTATCCTGTCTGGCCGCACGGCAAGTATGAGGCCGATGAAACCAAACTCGCCGCCTTCAAGCCAGATGCGTATCAGGCCAACATGGCGAAGTGGATGTTCAAGCACATGTCGATGGGACAAACGGCCACGCTTGCTGACGCGACGGCGATTTATCTCGAAACAGTCGCGTGGGAGGTGTCTCAGGACATGAAGGGCAAACTCAAGTCGGCCATTCAGCCATAACCTGATGAACTTGCCGATCAAACAAACCATCGACCGCATCCCCGGCGGCATGATGCTCGTGCCATTGTTGATCGGAGCGCTCATCGCCAATCTCGCGCCGAGCACGCCGAAGTTTTTCGGCTCATTCACGGGAGCGTTGTTCGGCGGTGCGCTGCCGATTCTCGCGGTCTTTTACGTCTGTATGGGTGCCACGATCACGTTTCGCGCAGCACCCTACATCCTGCGCAAGGGCGGCGTGCTGCTCGGGACGAAGATTCTCTGCGGGGTGCTCGTGGGAGTCGCCGCTGGCCACTGGCTCGGTGAGTTGCCAGTGATGGAAGGCGTCTTTGCGGGCTTGTCCACGCTCGCGCTCGTTGCGGCGATGAATGACACCAACGGCGGACTCTACATGGCATTGATGACGCAATACGGTCGTCCACAAGATGCAGCGGCCTATTCGGTGATGTGTTTGGAAAGCGGCCCTTTCCTCACGATGCTGACGCTGGGTGTCGCTGGCCTATCGACCTTTCCTTGGCCGGTGATGCTTGGGGCGATTTTGCCGCTGATCATCGGCATGGCCTTGGGCAATCTCGATCCGGCAATGCGCGAATTTCTCGGCAGTGGCGCAAAGGTCTTGATTCCGTTCTTTGCCTTCGCTCTGGGAACAAACTTGGATCTCAGCAACGTCTGGCACACGGGCTTGCTAGGGCTTGGCCTGGGACTCTTCGTCACCCTTATCAGTGGCAGCCTGCTCTTCGTCGCAGACCGACTCAGCGGCGGCAATGGTGTGGCGGGTCTCGCGGCTTCCTCCACGGCTGGAAACGCCGCCGCCGTGCCTGCACTCGTCGCTTCGGTGAATCCAGCGTATGCAGCGGCTGCGGCCCAGGCCACGCTGCTTGTCTCCGCGAGCGTCGTGGTCACGGCCATGGCCACACCTTTGCTCACCGCTTGGTGGGCAGGCCGTGTGATTGACAAACCAGCCGGTCCAGCCTGCTCAAACTCGCGCAAATGAACCTCCTCATCACTGGCGGACTCGGTGGCTTGGGTAGCGAACTCGTTCAGGCGCTCGCCGACGATTCTCATGCCCGTGTCATCAGCGTCAGCCGTCGCGCCTTGCCGGTTGATTGTCATTTACCGTCGAATGTGATGCATGAATCCGGTTCCGTGCTCGATGAGGCATTTCTCCATGACGTGATGCACAGACACGCCATCACGCACGTCATCCATGCAGCTGGCGCACGCACCCGTGAGTGCGAGAGCCGCCCGGAAATCGCGTTTGAGGCAAACGTGCTCGCCACGGATCGCGTCCTGTGCGCCGCCAGCACCGCAGGCACCGTGAGGCGATTCATTCATCTCAGTTCGGCCGCCGTTTATGGTGGCAAAGAGCACGCCATCACAGAAAACGAGCCGCTTTCTCCCGCCAGCCACTACGCCATCACCAAGGCAGCCTCTGAGCTGGCCGTGCGTTACCGCGTGAGCGGAACATCCATGCAGGCCGTGATTCTTCGTCCAGGCTTCTTCATTGGAAAACAAACCTCCGGCTCGCTGAGCGACTTTTTCCGGCTCGCCGCGAAGGGTCAAAGTGCCACGCTGCACCATCCCGAGCACTTCCATCTGCACTGGGCACCTGATCTCGCTCGCTCGATCATTCACCTGCTGCACGCTAACTTGCCCGACGAAGTTAACGTCTATCACCCGCCAGGACGTGACTGCTCGCTGCACGAGCTTGCTCTCCTCATACCAGAGCAACAAAAAGCCATCCACGCTCATCACAACCCGACTCTCCCACAACGTCTCGACGGATCCAAATATCGCCGCGAGCATCTAGCCTTCGAGCTCACCGATTGGCCCGAGATCATGCACCAACTCCAAAACTCCACCCATCCAACACTCCCTTCACTCTGATGTCCAAACCACTCATCGCCATCACCATGGGTGACCCCGCTGGCATCGGTCCTGAAATCTGCCTGCAACTTCTCCCCAACCACGAAGTGTGCGAGTTTGCCACGCCCGTCATCTTTGGCGATGCACGACTCCTTGCCCGCTGCGCCCGTCAAACGGGACTGCCAGCGCCGAAACGCATCATCAGTGAGATCGAGTGGATCGATCGATGCTCCACGCTTGATGAACCTGCCGTGCTCGATCTCTTCGGCTTTGATGCGGAGGACTTCGCGCCCGGCATCATCAGTGCTAAAACCGGCGCTGCTGGCTATCGCTATGTCGAGAAGAGCATCGAGGCCGCGCTTGCGCAGCAAGTCGCGGCTGTCGCCACGGCACCGCTGAATAAAGAAGCGCTGCGTGCAGCGGGCATCATGTATCCCGGCCACACGGAGATTTTTGCCGACAAAACCGGCGCGAAACGCTCCTGCATGTTCCAATATAGCGACGAAGTGCGTGCCAGCTTCGTCACGGTGCATGTCGGTTATCACGAGGTGCCTGGATTGATCACGCAGGAACGCATTCTCGATGTCATCGAACTCACGGCTGAGGCCATGCAGCGCATTCGTGGCACGAAACCAAAGATCGCCGTGCTCGGACTCAATCCGCATGCCGGTGAGCACGGACTCTTTGGCAATCGCGAAGAAGAGCGCATCATCATACCCGCCATTGAGGCTGCACGCTCGAACGGAATCACCATCGAAGGCCCGCTGCCACCAGACACCGCCTTCCTGCCTGCGAAACGCCGCAGCACCGACGCCTTCATCTGTATGTATCATGATCAGGGACACATCCCGCTAAAGGCGCTCGCTTTCGATACCGCCGTGAACACCACGCTCGGCCTGCCCATCATCCGCACCAGCGTCGATCACGGCACCGCATGCGACATCGCCTGGCAGGGCAAAGCGAGTGGCAGTAGTTTGGTTGAAGCGGTGCGTCTCGCAGTGAAGATGTGCGCGAAATGATCGCCATCATCGCCGACGACTTCTCTGGTGCTGCTGAACTCGCAGGCATCGCAGCGGCTCGTGGTTTCAAGGCGCAGGTTCAGACTCAATTTGATCCGACGAGTGATGCGGAGGTCATCGCTGTGGATACGGACACGCGTTTGAAGTCCGAAAACGAAGCTGTGCAAATCGTCGGCCAAGTCGCGCGGCAGATCATCGCCGCCAAGCCCGCATGGATCTACAAAAAGACCGACTCGGTGCTGCGCGGTCACGTTCGCGCCGAGATTGAGGCCATCCTTGATGCCACAGGCCAGCGCGATTGCCTATACATTCCCGCGAACCCATCCAAAGGGCGAATCATTGATGGCGGACGCTACTTGGTGAACGGCGTGTCGCTGAATGAGACCGTCTTTGCGAATGATCCCGATTATCCATGTAACACCGCTTTCGTGCGCGAGTTGATCGGCGAATCTGAGAGGATTCGAGTGCCGAACGCAGTCACCATGGATGATCTGATCCATCCAATCGATGCCGGGACACTTACCGCAGGTGCGGCCGATTTTTTTGCCAATAGGATTGCCTTTCTAGGCAGTGGGCATCGTAATGTCACAAGTCATCCGAAACAGCTTAAATCGCCCATGCTACTGCTCTGCGGCAGTCTCGCTGCGTGGGACAGCGGACGAGCTGATGAGATGAAGAAGCGTGGATTCGTCATCCAGACCATCGATCAACCCATCTCGCCCGCGATCTGGCAGCAAACTCAGAAACTCATGCTCGCCATCGGTCATCCACAAAGCACTGACACAGCCATACTGACCGAAAGACTCATCGAAGCGGCGCTTCCACTTATAACAGCGCAAAACGATCTCCGCATCGGCCTCGAAGGTGGTGCCACGGCGATGGCCTTCATTCGACGCATGAACTGGACACGTTTCGAGGTCATTCCAGAGGGCCACACTGGCGTTGGCACCCTGCGCCCGCCGGGTGGGCCGATTCTATGCGTGAAACCGGGCAGCTACCCGTGGCCGGAAGGTTGTTTTGAATGTCAGGATTGAGCCCGCCGCCACGTCACTGATACAGCGCATGATCCGCCCACTGCTCGCCTTCATTCTCATCACGACTGCTACCTCCGCAAAGGACTTCCGCAGCTTCCTTGACGCGCACTGCCTCGAC
>JBIKIA010000672.1:0-2835 GCA_044361885.1 Prosthecobacter sp.
GTTGATGGTGAGTGATGGAGTCTAACGAGCGCCAACGCAGGCCGTCTGCCGTCCCTTCTCGTCATAGGAGTAAATCCACGATCCCTTGCGGACGTTCACAGTCGATGAGGTGTATCCAGTGAGACCATCTCCCTTGCCGGGAGAGCCTGCACCTACACATCCGGTCTGCCGACCTTTCTCATCGTAGATATAAACCCACGATCCTTTCTGAACTGCGTTTCCGATGGCCATATTGGTATTCTTGTTTTTGGGTTGGACTTGGTTTGATTGGGCGAACGATTCGGATCAGGCGACGGCGAGCGGGAAGCGTCGATGACACGACAGATGCCATACGAGCCGTTGCCTGCATCCGTTTTGTTCGGCCTTGGGGGGTGCTGGTAAATTGTCGTTCATGTGCCTCAAGACTCAAACGCTCCGACTATCGGCCAAACACAATCCTGAAGGTAGGGTGGAAGATCTGGAGCCGTCACAACTCCGTGCAGCTTTTGCATCACGACCGTCATGGTGGAATCGATGAAATCAAGAGTCCGCTGCTCAAGGTCCATCTGGGGCATCGCTTGTTCGAGCGTTCTGGCAATGTCCGGAATTGGGGCATTACTGAATGTGAAAGTCTGAGCAAAATGCTCGTGCTGCTGACCGAGGAAGCCGATGAATCCCACAGTCATATCAATGGCATCGTGATGTTTCTGATAAAACTCCGGTGAGCACTCCTGAACGTTCTGAAAACGACTGAACGCCGCCATCGTCTCGAAAGGTGTGGGCGGTTCTTTCTGTGGTTGCTTGCGAAAGGAATTGAAGATGTTCATGCGGAGGCAATGGACTCTGTTTCTTGGCCGAACATTGAAGATCATTCACAGATTGTGAGGTTTGTCAGCAGCTTTATCGCCGACACTTTGACGGGAATATCACGGGTTTTTGTTTTCATAAGTGTGTTTTAGTCTCCTATGCCGTAATCAGGCAATAATAATGTGGAATATCACGCATATAACGGATAGTGGGAGTGTTGCATGAGCAACAAACCAGAACCCAAGCTGGAGGACAGGCTGCGCGGGGCGATCCGCCTCAAGCAGTACTCGCCTCGGACAGAGGAAACGTACATTCAGTGGTACAAACGCTACGTTCTCTTCCAGGCTCAGGCGTCAGGAAGGATGCGCCACCCGGCGGAGATGGGCACGGAGGAGGTGGTGGCCTTTTTGACGAATTTGGCGGTAAACAAAAACCTCTCAGCCTCTTCCCAGAATCAGGCGCTCAACGCCCTGGTCTTCCTCTACCGGGAAGTGCTCAAGATCGAGCTGGAGGGACTCGATGCCGTGCGGGCCAAGAGGTCCAAGCATCTGCCCGTCGTTTTGACTCAGGAGGAGGTGAAGACCCTGCTGGCGGGTGTGAAAGGCGATGCGGGTCTAGCAGTCAAGCTGCTCTACGGTTGCGGGCTGCGCGTGGCGGAGGTGCTGGCGCTGCGGATCAAGGAGGTGGATGTGGGCGGGGGGAAGATCGAAGTGCGGGGTGGCAAGGGGGACAAAGACCGGGTGATCACGCTGCCGAAAAGCCTGCTGCACCCAATCAACGACCATTTAAAGCAGGTAAGAGCCGTCTTTGATGCCGACCGGAGAGAAGGCGTGCCGGGTGTGGCGATGCCAAAGGCCTATGAGGTGAAGAGTCCCAAAGCGGCGGAGAGCTGGCCGTGGTTTTGGTTCTTTCCTTCGGCCAAAGTATGGGATGACCTGGAGCGGGATGGCAGTCCGCGCATGGGCGAACGCGCCTACGGGCGGGGGAGGCACCACCTGCATGAGATCGCGGTCACGCGGGAGCTGGAGCGTGCGGCGAAGCTGGCCGGTCTTTCCAAGCGGGTGACGGCGCATGTCTTGCGCCACTCCTTTGCCACGCATCTGGTGCTGCGGGGGGTGGACATCCGCAGTGTGCAGCAGCTCCTCGGCCATGCGGATGTGCGGACGACGGAGATCTACACGGCACTCGCCAAAGCGATGCGCGGGGAGATCACCAGTCCGCTGGATGATCTGTGAGGGGGGAGCAGGGAGACGTGCTGCGCACGGAGACTGCTTTGCAGGAGCCGGCTGCGCCGGAGACTTTGAGGCGAGGAGAGGCTGCAGCGGCACTTTTTTCAAAAAAGTAGGCTGGAGGGCGTAACGGCGGAGAGAGTTTCCGGTATAACAAGGGGACTTCACAGCCACCAAAGATGAGCCGTGCCGATCTTTCTCCTGGACCGTCCCCTCGGGACGAGTGCGGAGCATTGCCGAAGGCGGATGAAGAGACGCGGAAACGGCCTGCCGTGCCCGATGAGCCCATGAGCCGGGTGGTGCGGAAGCACCGGCGGGAGCAGAAAATGATCTTTGAGGTGGAGCACATGCGGCGGGGGCTGGGCTGGGTCATCACCTGGCTGCGGGAGCGTACGGGGCGCTCAGCCCTGTGGGTGGCGCATAGCATCCATCGGGGCGCGCAGACGGTGCGTGATCTGGAAAAAGGCCAGTTCGAGGACTTTGGCTGGAGCAATGCCTACCTGGTCTGCCGATGCCTGAAACAGCAGCTCTCCCGCGTGGAGGAGCTGACGTGGCGCTACCTCATTCATGATTACAAACATCAAAAGCGTCTGCACCGGAAGGAGCCCGAATGGACTTACTTTCCACCCTGGAGTGAGGAGAGGCGCGAGGAGAGAAAAAAGGAAGGAAGCAAAAAGGGTGCCGAAATTTACATCCGTAGGCCGAAGGCCCAAAATCATGCACGGCACACCGGGTTAGCGTCCGCAACGGCCTAGAGTATTCATCGTACCCATGAGCACGAGGCTGTCATCCCAAGGTCACTACTACCCTGTCAGGAGCG